>CAJTRV010000081.1 GCA_910578855.1 uncultured Bacilli bacterium | reverse complement strand
ATTTATTAGTTCTTAGTTTTCTCGGCATAACCGCTTTCGCTTTTATTCCAATTTCCTAAGAACTAGGCACAAAAAAAGTTAGAATGTTTGAAAAACTCTAACTTCTTATTTTTTTATTAATATGCATGACAACTTTTAATGAACATTTCATATAGATATACTGACTAAATTTATCCTATTAGTTCATGGAATAATCAATTCTATGAATATATAAGGGGTACAATTTCAATCAAAAATCTATATTAATTGTATCATTTTATGTCGTTTATTACAATATTTTTTTATGAATATGATAAAAATACTGCACTTATACAAACTGTTTACAGTCAGGAAAGGGGTCATTTTGTGCCAAGACGTGGTGAGAATATCCATAAGCGAAAAGACGGACGCTGGGAAGCCCGTTATATCAAAGACAGAAAGAATGGTAAAGCGGTTTATCATTCTGTTTATGCTAAAACATATTCAGAGGTAAAAGCAAAATTAAAATACTGTATAAATAAAAAAAAAGACAGTAAAATAGAAAAAACTTCTAAAAAAATGACATTTGATGATGTATTTCAAGAATGGTTAAAATACAAACAGAATTTTATCAAACA
>CAJTRV010000080.1 GCA_910578855.1 uncultured Bacilli bacterium | reverse complement strand
CTCGACCAACTGGGATATTTTATTCACCAATATCGAAGAGAAGAGTAGTAAGAGAGCTGTAAATAACGATAGTCGAATTACCGATAAACTAACGGCAACCTTTGATGTTGATTTAGATTCTCCTGGTAGCTATATTGAGTATAATGTAACCATCAAAAACAATGGAAATACGGATGCGGTGATTGCCAAAATTACGGGAATTGTGGAAGCCAATAACGAAGATCCGACGGGAATTCAATTTAAATTGAGTGGGATCCGTACGGGGGATGATTTACTTGCGGGAGTTGAGAAAACATTTGTGGTAAGAGCTGAGATTCCAAGTGGAGAAGCAACATTACCAGCGACATCCAAAACATTAGAATTAACAGTCGAAGTCCGTCAAAAGGAAGTAGATAGTAGTGGACTCGTTACAACCATAGGTGAGTGTTTCGAGACGAACGCAGCTGGGGACACGATTACGGGGTATTTATGTGGTAAAGGAAATACCAATGGCTATAGTGAAATAACAAACGTTAATATTCCTCGAGAGATTAATGGACATACCATTACCATAATCGGTGGAAATGCTTTTAATAATAAGGGCCTAACAGCAGTAACCCTTCCTGGTACTATAACAAAAATCAGCGCTCATGCTTTTATGAGTAATTCTTTAACGAGGATTACGATACCGAATTCTGT
>CAJTRV010000079.1 GCA_910578855.1 uncultured Bacilli bacterium | reverse complement strand
TTTTTATAGTCTTTACTTGGTACATATTTTAAGGAATTTCTAATTAAATGTACAATGCATCTTTGGACAATAACACCTTTAAATATCTCTTTTGCGCCATCCTCAAGACCACTGACTCCATCCATAGAAATAAAGAATATGTCTTCAACACCACGAGTTTTTATCTCATCAAATATTTGCATCCAAGAATGCTTCGATTCTGTCTCATTTAACCAGATACCAAGGATGTCTTTATGACCATCTATATCGTATCCAAGGATTGTATAAACAGCGCTTTCTTTACTTTCATATTCATAACGCATAGTAACATACATACAATCCACAAATACAAATGGATAACATTTCTTTAAGGGTCTGGATTGCCATTCATTTAATTCATCTAATACACAGTCAGTAATTTGGGATATCGTTTCATGTGATATTTTGAAACCATATATATCCTCAATAGTAGTCGAAATATCTCTTTGGCTCATTCCTTTGGCATACATAGATAATACCTTTTTATCAATATCTGAAATATCTTTGGTACGTTTTGGGATAATTTGAGGTTCAAATGATCCATCTCTGTCTCTAGGAACATCAACAGTCATTTCTCCCATACTTGTTTTCACATTTTTAGTGATATAGCCATTTCTTCTATTACAGGTAAGCTTTTCACTCTTATCGTTATTTTCATAGCCAAGATGACTATTCATTTCACCTTGTAGCATCGCTTCAAACATAGGACCAAATACATCCTTTAACGCATCTTGTACATCTTTAGCTGTTTCTGGTTGATATACATCTAATATTGCTTGTACTAATTCATTTTTACTTTTATTTTTACTTCTCATACTTTTACCTCTTTCTTCTATTTTATCACACTATAAAAGTGTGTAGTTT
>CAJTRV010000078.1 GCA_910578855.1 uncultured Bacilli bacterium | reverse complement strand
ATCCACCAATATTTGCTTCAATAAAAGGAGTGTCATATTCATCTATAAATACCATTACTTTTTTGTTGTAGTATTTTTCTAGTATTTTCATTAAAAAGGATAAAGCAGTAGCCACATTACTTAGATTCCCGTCATCTGAATTAATCAGACCTTTTCTTATTTTTTGATAGTTACTCTTTTCAAAATCAGTCAGGTTACCAAAAATATGAAGATATTGATCATATACATTTTGTAACTGTTCCTTTATTCTTTGAACAACTTCAATTTTATTTCTTTTTGCTTCAGCAAATGAAATAAAGATAGTAGGATACTGATTTATTTGATCAGCATATTCAGTATCCATGATTTTTGTATCTTTGAATAGCTCTTTAGAATCTTTAGTGATATCAAAAAATTCTGCCATCATTGACATATTGATTGTTTTTCCAAATCTTCTTGGTCTTGTAATTAGTGTGACTTCATTTCCTTGTTCTAAAAAGTCTTTTATCATTAATGTCTTATCTACAACATAATAGTTTTCACTCTTTAGTTTTTCATAATCCTTTAATCCAACAGGAATTCTTTTTCTCATATGATTTACTCCTCTTTTTTATTAGTTACTATTTTAATTTTCTTGCCATTCAATTTCCACTTCTTTTTGATAATGTGCTAATCCAATATAGATTACATTTCCCCTTAATTCAATATCATACTTTCTGTCTTTGATTTGTTCTACTGCTCTTTTTGCCAGTTCATTTAAATCTGTATTACTGTCTTTTGCATACTTAAATTCCAGAATATAAGAAATTTGATTTTCTTTCCTGGCTTTTAAAACTATATCACATCTTCCTTTTCCTGCTTCTCGATTACTTATAATCTTATAATCATGACATAGCCATGCACACATTCCTAATACCATCATATGATAACTGTTTTCATCTTTTAAATCATGATATGAAGGTAATGTAAGTAATACCTTTTGATATTTGTCTTTAAAGTCTTCTTTCTTTTGACGTTTTAATGCACTAAACATAGTAAATAAATCAGTTCCTGCAACTTTTAAATAATGTGCAGTTAGTTTTTGAAATTCCTGCTGTACTTCCTGGTTTGGAACTTTAACTACATATAAGCCATCCTGATATGATATGACTTTAGATATCGTTAGATATCCTGCATTTACTAAAAGTCCCCATAAATTCTCTGTTGTACTGGTTTCAAAAAAACTTGTTTCCATTCTTACCAGTGTTTCCAGTTTTCCTGTCTGGATAAGTTCCTCATATCCTCTGTTAAATGCATCATCACTGCTTTCCATTGCTTTTCTTATCATTTCATTACTGCTTGTATTTATCCAGTATGGCTCTAAAACTTTTCTTGATGCATAATTGAGGACAGACCAGGGATTGTAGATTTCATACTTTCCAAAACGATATCCATTATACATTGACTTTACTTCATTATTTAATGATAAATCATAATATTCTAGTGCCTCTTTTGTTTCTTTTTCAGTAAATCCAAAATACTCTGCATATTCTGGATCTTTTACTGTACATACAACCAGGTTGTTCAAATCACTGAAAATATTTTCTTTGGCAACTCTTTGAATCCCAGTCATCATTGCATACTGTAAACTTGTAGATGTTTTTAAGGCATTATGGAGGATAGAAGACAACCCATCTCGTATTTCATCATAGAATCCACCAATATTTGCTTCAATAAAAGGAGTGTCATATTCGTCTATAAATACCATTACTTTTTTGTTGTAGTATTT
>CAJTRV010000077.1 GCA_910578855.1 uncultured Bacilli bacterium | reverse complement strand
CCCTATCCCCCCCTATTTTTCGATTATATTGTCTACTTTTACTTGACTTATGCAACCTAATTGTCTTGCTGGTGAAAATTGTTGATTAATCCAAGTTAATTTGCTCATTTGTAAACTCTTTTTCAGATAAGAGTGATTCATGAATTTTTTCCTCGGGATTGTTAAGATAAACTTCTTCAATTCGATCTACCCGGCAACGTTCAGACGTAATAATGGCCTGTAGTTTATTCGCAGCCTTTGCTACCCGATCGTTGACGATTACATAGTTATATTTTGGCATTTCATTGATTTCCTGATAAGCATTGGAAAACCGTTCTAAAATCACCTCTTCTGACTCAGTTGCCCGATCCAACAAGCGTTTTTTAAGTGTTTCCATACTAGGTGGTAAAATAAAAATAAAAATGGCTTTGTCATACAGTTCTTTAATTTTTAATGCTCCTTGAATCTCAATAATGAGTAGTACATCAATTCCTTGATCTAGTTTTTCTTGAACTTTCTTTTTGGGCGTTCCATAATAATGTTGGGCAAAAACAGCATACTCTAAAAATCCATCTTCGGCAATCATTGCTTCAAATTCCTCTTTACTGACAAAGAAGTAATCTTTTCCCTCTTCCTCATTTCGTCGCCGTTTTCGAGTGGTCATGGATACGGATTCCCATAACTTTTTATTTTCTGATAACACCTGATCACAAATGGTATTTTTTCCACTCCCGCTTGGTCCTGATACAACAATTAGTAATCCCTGTCTCTTTGTTCGAATCATAAATTCCTCCCTATAAAATTGTGACCATCATACCATGTTTTTTATCATAATTCAATACTGAAGTTTTTAGAATATTAAATTGTCTAAAAAAAGCGTGTAATCTTTGACACCCTTCTTTTATAATCTGTTATTTTTAAATGTTCTTGTTGTGAGTACTTTATTCAAATACGACAACTACACGAGACCCACTCGAACTAGAAGTATCGCCCCTAGTTCTTGTGAAAGCGAATAATCCGGCTTCGGTCATATTACCCATGTTCCCGCCACGGCTAAACCATGGAATAGAAGTTCTAGGCATTACAGTAGTATCATGATACCAGCCGCTTTTTTCTTTGATCATTTCCCTCGTTGCATCACCAAGTTTCCCGATAGTTAAATCGTTATCTTCATCAGAGAATTCATAAAGATCGTAGTATTTTAAGTTTGGCATACTTGTGCTACTAAAACCACTATTTGAATATAAAATATTTCCAGTTTCATCTTTCATAACTGCCATTACTGTTTCTGATACACCACCGCTCATATCATAAATTCCCGTGATATTCCCAGTGGTTGAAGCATTGACTCCCGCCTGCTTATAATCAAATCCTGACTCACAAGCGGTCAAATTACTTTTTGCCTTAGCATCGCTAGTTACACCAGCACAACCTGTGATACCGGGACCCCATTTATTTTTACTACTATTGAAAGTATCGTTCCCATATCCGATATTAGCATTGTTAATCCAAATATCGCTGCAAGTACCATTGGTACAACGGCCATACTGACTATTGGTTAGATAAGCAACCGCTCCCCACTCTATATTTTTCATCATATGAGAATCGTAACTACTAAGGCCATAATTATTCGTTGTACTAAATTTACGAATGGCTTGAAACACCATATTAATCCTACTATTTGTATATGAAGTTTTATTCGGCTTGATCGTTGGTGCAGAATAGGATCCAGTCGTTTCGAATTTACCGACCCAAATACCAGCTAATTCCGTATCGCCAAACGTAAATGCTGGATGCGTTAACCATTGATCATTTTTACTTCCCTCGCTTTTCATCACTTCTTTTTTCTCAAAGCGAATCTGAATTTCCTGTTCCTCGCTGAATCCATATTCCGCATTCCACAAGCGGTAACGATATCTTGGAATCCACACAAAATAAGCTAGGATATCATCTTCCTTAATCGTAGTCCCCGGAGTAGCACTCTGATAACTACTTCG
>CAJTRV010000076.1 GCA_910578855.1 uncultured Bacilli bacterium | reverse complement strand
TCTTTTTATTTAGTGTGAACCTTAAAGGTATTATAATCCTTCCTTGGCTTTTTATAGGCCGTTGTGAAAAAGATAGTAAAACAGACTATGAAGATAGTGTTTGGGTGATGAATAATATAGATGATTATAAAGAAACAATAGCAACATTTTTTGCATATCATTTAAGAAATTGTAGAGAGGCTGTTTTAGATGGGTGGTTTGTTGGAAATAGTAATATTTTATTAGATGTTGGGGAACTTCACGAGAAAATTGCAAATCATCAAATCGAGGAAATGAAAATTTTACACACACCTTCTTTTATAAGAGTAAATAGAGAATTATATAATGGGGGAAAAAGTTTAACTGGTCAACAATTAATCAATAAAATAGAAACTAGATATATTGTTTTACCTAATGGTGAAGATATCGAAAGGTTCCCAGAATTGGAAGCCAGAGATTTAGATGAATTAAGAGAAAATTTTGATTTATTATCTAGCAAAATGGTATTGGGTATAACTGGAGATGATGGAAAGATCATGGAATCATTTGTCAGTCAAATGAATTCTTTAAACAAAAGTTCTTCGCAAAAAAAACAAGGGTAAAATTAAATTGACATGTAGAAATCCAAAAGGGAGCGTTGCAACCAATGGATTTTTATTTTGGTGTTTATTTATCCAAAATAAAAACTAAAATTATTATTATATTCTTAAATGTTCTTATGTATCCGAATAGCCTTATTCTTCAAGGCATTCGGTCTTTTTTATATTAACGGATATTTATATTTCTTTGCAAGATTTCTTATATTTTGTGATTGAAAAGTAGTATATAAAGTGGTAAATATTTATGATACTAAGTTCTTGATTTCTGCTTTCATTCCCTCTAGAGAAGCATGAGCATATAAGTTCAATGTAATACTGATGTTTGCGTGCCCCATGATATACTGTAAACTCTTTGGGTTGATATTCTTGTTAGCTAAACGAGTACAAAACGTATGACGTAATACATGTGGTGTTATCTTTGGTAAATTATCTTCATGCTTCTTGTTATACTTCTTTATCATGTTTATAAATATACTTCTATAATAATCACTCGTCATAGGATAGCCCTTACCATTAAGAAACAAGAAGGATCTATAACCGTCAATCTCTATCGTTTGCATTTGCTTATACCTATCACTTTTAATGACACGTTTCAATGCCTTGATTACTTTATTACTCATAGGAATATCACGTATTCCGCTTTTTGTCTTCGGTGTTTCTATATAGTAGCCTACATTTTTGTTTCCAAGCAACTGGTGAGTTACATGGATAACTTCATTATCGAAATCAATATCTTTTATCGTTAATCCACACAGTTCAGAGATACGTAGTCCCGTTTTTAGTAGTATCACAATGTCATTGTAGTACTTTTGATAAACTTTATCATGTTTTACAAAATTTAGTAGTTTTTCTTCTTGTTCTTCAGTTAGAGCTTGCTTGGGCTCTGTATCATCTTCTAGAACCTCACTTAACTTAAAATCAAAGGGATTTTTTCTAATAAGGTCATCTTGTATCGCAATATAAAATGAAGCCTTTAGCGTTCGTTTATAGTTATTGATACTTTTATAAGCAACCCCTTTCTTTTTCATTCGGATTGCCCATTCTTTGGCGTCGGATAACTTAACAGTGTCAATCGGTTTTGCTCCTAACTTGTCATCTTGTAATATCTTCATTAAATACTGCCTTTGAATTTTAGTGCTTTTTTTGACATTGGCGCGGTGTTCGTTTTGTTTGGCATACAATTCACATACAGTTATTTTTTTACCAACTGTATTAATACCATCTGCAATATCTTGTTGTATTTCTCGTTCCTTTTCTCTAAGTGATAACCCGTTTCGTTTTCCCTTTGGTACACTGTCAGTTGCGACAAGTTTCCAAGAATACACATATTGTGTTGTTCCCATATTATTTACATACTTATATAAATATCTTCCGTCTTTTCTTTGGCTCTCTCCGTTTTTTAAG
>CAJTRV010000075.1 GCA_910578855.1 uncultured Bacilli bacterium | reverse complement strand
CTGTCTTTCATACTTTAATTATTAAGTTAAACAAAAGTTAACTTGATATATAAAGTTGAAAGTATCAAAAAAAGCCCATTTCATCGAATTTTATAATATAGATGATACAATAATAGAGAATATAAAGTGCTCTTATTGCTGTTGGAAAAAAAACTCTTTTAGTTAGTATTTATGAAATATTTTACTTTGCTCTCAAATTTATATGGAGTAGTTTATATCCTGACTTGAACTTAAAAAATATCTCCAAAAAGTAAGTGTACTTTATCAGCTGTCTAAGTGCATTTGCTTGATTTATGAACCACACTTACTTTTTAAGGTAATACAATAATAACATTTACATGATATGAAAGACATTTATGCATATATAATAACATTGACTATTTAAGCAATTGATCGAAGATTTCTCTAAAAACTTTATCGGCGTGCTCTTGCATTATTCGTATATAATTAAATATAGGACGATTGTTTTTCATACTATGACCAATACAATATTCTATTTTTTCTATTTCGATACCTATATCATAACCATGTTGTGCAAATGTTTTTCTTGCAGAATAATATGAAACCTTTCTATTTATGCCTGCCAGATCAGTCACCTTCCCTATATGTCTAAAGACCAAACTATATACTTTTTCATAAGATTCATATTTGCCAAAAACTAATTTCCCATTTTCAGAAATATATCGTTCAATAATTGTCTGTGCTTCTGGCTGGATAGTGAAAGCTATTTCATTTTCATTTTTTTTGCTATTACGGGTTTTATGTCTTATATATCTCATACAGTTCCCTTTAGTGAAATCATACTCCATTAGGTCTCTTAGATTAATACCACCTAAATAATAAGTTAACATAAATATATCTCGAGCCATGATATGCACAGACTTGAATAATTTCACATCACGTATTTTTTTTAATTCATCAACGGACAGATCTAGTTCTCTGATATTACTAACTGGCATTTTAAATAAAACAAAAGGATGAACTAAATAAGTTACATAATTCATTTTCCTGGCATAGTTCAATATTACTTTTATTAAAGTGAGGTAAATTCTGATAGAAGTTTCTTTTAATCCTTCAGCCTTCATTACATCAGCGAAACTTTGTATATGTGTCGGACTGAGTTGTACCAAAGGAAAATCACCTTTCATATGTTTAAGGAACTTTGCACAAGCTATATTATATAATTTATGTGATTTTTTACGATCGTCTGCTTCCATCATTGAAAGATATTCTTTCACTACCGTATTAAAGGTTATTCCTTTTTTTTGTTGTTCCCGAGTTATAACATGTATCAATTCAGTGCATGAAATATTCGACTGATAATGAATAGACGAAAGAATCTCTTCGTATTCATTAATCAACTTGCGCAAACAAGCATTTATATTAGCTGCATTTTCATGTTTTACTACTCGTCCATTTTTCATTTGATTTGCAGAATCCAAAATGAATTGGGTTGAAATATATCTCGTTTGTGAACGATGAGCCACTGCGATCCTGACTCTATGTCTACCGTTAGATAATTTTTTAGCAGGTACAATTACTATTGAAAGATTAGCCATATTCAAATTTTAGTTTATACGTTTTACAATACAATATTAAAGTAACAATCAGAAATAAAAGCACTCTTGTATAACAAAAATGCTCTTGAAACTATCCATTTTGAGATTGTTCACAGAAGTTTGTACTATTTTTCAGTTGAAAAGACGGAAAATTCCATGCTTTTGTACAATCCTACATTGGCTTTTTTAATATTCGCGCATATATTTGCAACACTTTTTCACAGGTAGGAGACCTATTTCTCCTGAGAGAATAGAAAACTAACTTTTGTTTAACTTAATAATTAAAGTATGAAAGACAGAAAGAATTCAAGTCTGTTGAGTTGTCTGGAGAAGTTCCAGCGGCTTTTCTTCGTTGCTTTGTTATCCGTATTGGCTGTAGGGGCCTTTGCACAGAGCAAAACCGTTTCGGGTACTGTCCTTGATAAG
>CAJTRV010000074.1 GCA_910578855.1 uncultured Bacilli bacterium | reverse complement strand
ATAGCTAAAGAAAAGGACAGTAAAATAGAAAAATGTTCTAAAAAAATGACATTTGATGACGCTTTTAAAAAATGGTTAGAGTATAAACAACACTTTATCAAAATATCATCTTACAATAAGTATTTTAATTTATATGGCAGTTATATAAGTGATTTTTTAAAAGATACTTATCTTGATGAGATATCAAACAGTACGCTTCAAGAAGCGGTTATTTCAATAATGAATTTAAAGAATAAACGAACAAAACAAAAACTGTCAACAAGTACAGTTAGAGGGATTGTATATGTGATTAAGTCCGTTGTATTATTTGCGCAAAAACAAGGATACATTAAAGCGTTCTGTTTACAAATAGACATACCAAACAACCAAACAAAAAGTATTCAGGCATTGACAAGGGAGGAACAAAACATTCTTGAATTTCATGCTAAACTAAAGCTGGATACTATTTCTCTAGCAGTACTCATTTGCTTATACACGGGGCTTCGTATTGGTGAAGTATGTGCACTCCGTTGGGAAGATGTAGACCTTAATAATAAATATATAGTTGTCAATAAGACTGTTCAAAGAATACAACAACATCATGTATCATATAGGGCATCAAAGACGGTTTTAACTGTTACACCACCAAAGACAAACAAAGCTATCAGAAAAATTCCTATTTCTTCGATATTATACCCAATCTTAAATGAGTATCGTGAGCAAAATTATAGTGGTGATAAGCACTATGTATTAACAAACTGTAATGGTGATATGATTGACCCCTGCTCTATACAGTATAAATTTAAAGAGTTAATAAAAAAACTTAAGCTAACATCAATTACTTTTCATGGTTTGCGACATACCTTTGCAACAAGGTGTATTGAGCTTGGCATGGATATCAAAACCCTTAGTGAGATATTGGGTCATTCTAATGTATCTACAACTATGTCAATTTATGTTCATTCAACTGAACTTCAAAAGGTGAAACAAATGGAGTTGTTGTCACAATTATAAAGGGTAAAATTTATGGTCAAAAGTTCTAAAACCCTTATAAAGCAAAAGAAGTCCATAGAATTAGATATTCTACGGATTAAAACTTTATGCTGTTATTTATATTTTGGTCATCACAGACAATTCTATACGTGCATAAACTATAAATTCTTAAATCATACAGTTTCAATCAAAGATTTGCAGTACATTGTCATTAAATAAAAAAATATATAACATCGGAGATAATAAAAATGACATTAACATATACAAAAGCAACATCAGTTAAAGAATTAATAAATGCTATCCACAGTATGGATATAGAACACGTAAGAGAACATGGCATATCGCTTGTTGTTCCTTTCCTTGATAAAAAGACAAGAAAAATAGTTGAACGGGAACTGAAAAGGCTAAAAATATATCATAAAGTTAAAATTATTCAAACAAATAATGCAAAAAAATTGTACGAAGAAATGCTTGAGGGATATAACCTTTGGAAAAAGGGACTATCATAGAGTTAAAAAAGGAGGAAAAATTGAAAACAGATGAAACAGTAATAAAATGCAGTGCCCGTCTTAGAGGCGAAAAGACAGAATGGAAAACCTATATTAAACATATTGATTTTTATCATTCCTACTATAAGGCAGTGATTGAGGATGATGAAAGTATATTTAACGTAATTGTCGGGCACACGGATGAATATAACTGGATTGCTCTACCCACTAAAGAAGTTTCATGCCCGTTGTCATCATTTACTAATGTAGATTGGAATTGTGACCACTTAGCGGGACTGATTGGAGTAAAAGAAGCAACTTCGATAGCGACCGCTATTGCCTACATTGATAAAAACAAAAATATATTTCGGAAGTGATAACTTATTTTATAGTTATCGCTTTTTTTGTTTCAACATATAAAGTCAAATTTTCTATTTTTTGGATACTTAAAAATGTTTTTTTGTGGGGCAAAATAGCGGTTAAATATCGGTATCACAAGGTGTAACCACCGCATATATTAAAATATAAAGGTTACA
>CAJTRV010000073.1 GCA_910578855.1 uncultured Bacilli bacterium | reverse complement strand
CAATAAAATGTATTGATGAGGAAATACCATTTGAAATTCCTGATACGTGGACATGGAGTAATCTTCAGGAATTATGTAACTACGGGGAATGTGACAGCATTCCTGCCGAAAAAATACCAAGAGATGCTTGGATATTAGATTTAGAAGATATAGAAAAACAGAGCGGAAAAATTCTACAACGATTAACAGCAACAGAGAGACAATCAACCAGCACCAAACATTCCTTCCGTAAAAACATGGTACTTTACAGTAAATTACGTCCCTATTTAAATAAAGTAGTATTAGCTGATTCTGACGGGTATTGTACCACTGAAATCCTGCCTTTGGACTTTATAGACATAATTTATCCTCGATATGCTCAATTTTTTTTAATGTCTCCGTTTTTTGTGAATTATGCTAAACACTGTTCTTATGGAATGAAGATGCCAAGACTTGGAACAAAAGATGGAAAAAATGCTTATTTTGCCATTCCGCCATATAATGAACAAATTAGAATTGCAAATAATATAGAGAAGATTTTTAATACTTTGAGCAATATTGAAAACGCCATTAAATAATATGCTGCCCGAAACGAATCAAAAAGTTTCGGGCATTTTGAATATTTGCAATTACCACGTGACAATTCTATCTATCAATTCACGTTGTTCTGTAGCAGTTCTTCTTAAATAAATTCGAGTAGTTTCAATACTTTCATGTCCCATTAAGTCTGCTAATAATGCAATGTCATTATATTTTTCCAAAAAATTTTTAGCATATAAGTGTCTGAAAGAATGTGGATATATCACTTTCTTATCAAGGCCATACATTTCTGCATAATTTTTCAGTTGTTGAGAAACGCCCCTTGCAGTAATAGATTTTCCAAACTTATTTAAAAATAAATATCCGTAAGTACGCTCTTTCATAGAAAGCCATTCTTGCGTTTCATCTCGGAGTTTTTTAGGAATGTATAATCTACGAAGTTTTCCGCCTTTGCTATATAAATCAAAATATCCTAAATTAACATGTTCAACCTTGATTTTGATTAACTCACTTACTCTTGCTCCTGTAGCTGCTAAATACCAGACAACAAAATACCATTGCATATTACCATCTTTTTTTAATTTTCTCTTTAGAAATTTGTAGTCCGCATTACTAATTACATTTTCCAAAAAATTTTTTTGCTGAATTTTAACATACGATAGACGTAAATTTTGCAGTTGTAGAAAATCCAGATATTTGTTGACGGCCTGTATCCTGAGATTGACAGTTTTCGGTTTGAAATATTCTATTAGATATCCTTTATACGCCAGTAAATTTTCTTTTGATATAGAATCATAGTTTTGATTGTAATAATTGATTGTCCATATATAGGCAGAAATGGTTCGTTCTGATAAGTTTGCTCTTTGTAAATAATCTTTAAATGTCATTTTTTACCTCCATAATATGCGAAATTCCTTGTCATTTAAAGATTATAAATCGAAAACATTACTTGTCTTCCTACATAAGACAATATTGTTTCTTGAGTTTATCTGGATAGCTCTTATTCAATATAGCATAAATATATGATAGGATTATTTGACAATATAGAAAAAACCTCAACTGAGGTTTTTTTCTATAGCAGTTATTTTAAAAAATATAGAATCAATTAATTTTATTATTCTTTTTTGCTCAGCGTATGGTGGTATCGGAACCAGTATTTCTTTTAATGTGAGAGGTTTTAATTCCTTTTGATTTGTAGAACCTTCCCCTTTTTTTTCAAGATTTCCTTGGTTAGCTTTCATAAATAAATATAAATAAAATGTGTGAATATTATCACATGCACGTATTATAGTAATATGCGAATCAGGTACTATAGGATATCCCTCTAAATTGTCACTCAATTGGTAATATCCTACGCGTCCAAGTGTGCCTGTTCCCGTAGAATTAATTACGATATCACCGTTACACATATATTCATCAACAGGGTATTTATTTAGCATATTTTCGTCAAGACATAGTGCTAATTTTATATCAATACCGTTATATTTTGTATTGCATTTTTGAGCAA
>CAJTRV010000072.1 GCA_910578855.1 uncultured Bacilli bacterium | reverse complement strand
TTCCTGAATTGCGATTTGCGGGGTTTGCTGACGATTGGGAAGAGCGTAAGTTAAAAGATATAGCTCAATTTAATCCTAAAACAGTTCTTCCAGATGAATTTGAGTATGTAGACTTAGAAAGTGTTGTAGGGACTGAAATGATCTCGCATAGAACTGAATCTAAAGATCAAGCACCTTCAAGGGCACAGCGTCTTGCACAAAAAGGCGATGTGTTTTATCAGACGGTTCGCCCATATCAAATGAATAACTATTTATATGATTTGCCTTATGATAACTATGTTTTCTCAACTGGTTATGCTCAAATGCGTCCTAACATTGATAGCTATTTTTTATTAAATAGTGTTCAAAACAAGCAATTTGTTCAACAAGTTTTAGATAGAAGTACAGGGACTAGTTATCCAGCGATTAATTCAAGTGATTTATCAAATATTGAAATTCATGTACCGTCCAAACTTTCAGAACAACAAAAAATAGGGGCATTTTTCCAAAGTATAGACGACACTATCGCTCTTCATCAGCGTAAGTTAGATTTACTTAAAGAACAGAAAAAAGGCTACTTACAAAAAATGTTTGTTTAGGATTAAATTATTGAGAAAATAGGGGTAGTAACTGACCACAACAAGATTTATAAGCGTATGGCATGAATTATAAGAAGTTAGTCCATGCTGAGTTGGTAGTATCAACCCTTGGTATAATAAGAAAAGGGTAGGAGGGTTACATCCTAAGCGTAAAATTTCTAATAAGGTATGTAGCAATACAACGTTTATCTTATAGAGATTTTTTCAAATAAAACTGATAGGGAATTATATATTATGATAAAAGAATTATATTTTATGTTTAGTTATAAAGAAATTCCATTTTTATACGGTGGTAGATCTGGTTACAGAACGTTTTCAGATGCTGTTTTTAGCTTTTTTAAATTGTTTTTATTTGGATTTTTAGGTCTTCACAATTTACTTGCACCTTTTTATGCATATGAAAAGAAACGTTTAATATTGCGAGGAATTGTTGAGATTGCATTATTATTATTATCTGGTTTTACATCTATATACGGATCAGATGTTCTAACAGCAATTATTTTAATGCCATACATTTATTTATTATTTATGGATGCCATAGGGACATTTTTTGGGTTTAAGAATTATTTTAAAACTAGAAAAAATCGTTCTCACAATCGCACATATAATTATCATACAAATTATTCAACTGTATCAGTTAATCAAGATGTTAGTGATGAATTGGATATATATTCTAAACAAAATTCAAGATTAATAAGTGACATAAATTACCAAATCGATAGCTTAACTAGGGGAGATGCCTCTATTACAGATTTTTCAACTACCTATGACTTGGCTAGGTCAATCGGGTTAGTGCTCGGAGATGATAATGCTAGTTTTTCGGTAATAGATGCTGATAAAAATTGGGGAGTATTATATGTTAATGACAAAAAATATGATGTTGAAATTATGAATGGAGACCTTTTAACGAAAGTTCCAGAATTGACCATAGATTCAAAATCTGTATATGACGCTGATGATGTATTTAAAATAATTAATTAATGATAATTGTTTCAAATAAGGTATCAAATAATATTTTGCTGGTTGTTAGATACATCTATAAAGATTTTAAAATATGAGCTTAAACACTTTCCTGACAGGGTGAGCGATTACTTACACATGTTTGGTGGAAAAAAGAAAGCAGTAGACTTTACACTGAATAAGCTAGATCCAGTAATGCTAAAGGCCGTAATAATGAATGGAAAAGACAATATGCCATGGCAACAAATTAGTGATGCAGTATCTAACCGTGAGGAACGATAAAAACAATAGCTCCAATAACTTTCAGATGTACATTCATCAATGAAACAATATATTGTATTGTCAGAATTCGATTCACCTTTAAAGAATCAAAAATATACTATTTCAAAAAGTGATGATATTTTTGGGTATTTTTAACTAGTGAAGCAATAATAAGGGCTATAATTATATAATCGCCCCTGTGAAAACTGATTAAAACAACCCCTATTATCTACTGGTTAGATAATAGGGGTTGTTTTTTTGTTCGGTGGTATAATAGTGCTTAAAAAAGAGGTCGATGATCACATGCCCAATCACATATTTATTAATCGAGAGTCCGGGAATGATAACATTTCAAT
>CAJTRV010000071.1 GCA_910578855.1 uncultured Bacilli bacterium | reverse complement strand
ACGTATTTTCGAAATGATTTTATTAAACATTTTATCGTCTGCCTTAAGAGATTTAGAACGTGTGTTTTTAAGACAGGTAAAAAGTTCAGCACCTTTAGGTGTTGCTTGATTTTGATAAGCTGAGTCTGCTAAGGTGATCTCATCTGGATCAACAGAACCAGGGTGTGTATTACTCAAATAGCGTCTTTTGTTCAAAAAGTATTATGCTTAAAAAATAATTTGATTCGAAATATCGTAAGTATAATCTGTTATACTCCATAGAAATAAAACTAAAAATATAAGAATTAATTTTACTTATCGTCTAGAAAAATGTATAATATGTTTTACATAGATGTTTTTATTTTTAGCGTTACTGAAGGGTGAAATATATGGCAGATAAAGAAATTGGGCATAATTTTTTAGCTAGAATTGGGAAAAAGCGTCTTAGACCTGGTGGAGTTAATGCAACAAGATGGTTAATTGATAAAGGGGCTTTTTCTGAACAAACTAGAGTATTAGAAGTTGCATGTAATATGTGTACAACTTCAATTGAACTAGCTAAGAAATTCAATTGCAATATTGTAGGTATTGATTTAGATACTAAAGCTCTAGAAAAAGCTAAAATTAACATAAGAAAAGCTAATTTAGAAAACAGGATAGAAGTGATACAAGGTAATGCTCTAAAGTTACCTTTTGCGGATAATACATTTGATATTGTAATTAACGAAGCAATGCTGACTATGTTAAGTCCAAAAGCAAAGAAAAAAGCAATTAGTGAATATTATCGTGTCTTGAAACCAGGTGGTAAATTATTAACGCATGACGTTGCTTATCTTAATCCACAATTGGAACAGATAATTCTGGAATTGAGAAAAACAATTAATATAAATGTTTCTCCACTAAGTGTGGCAGATTGGGAATCGGTATTTAAGCAATCCGGTTTTTCAAGTGTAGAGAGTACAAATGGTGAGATGACTTTAATGTCGCTAAAGGGAATGATTAAAGATGAAGGACTTTTAAATACATTAAATATTATAAAAAATGGACATAAAAGGGAAAACAAAGAAATGTTTCAAAATATGCACACTTTTTTCACAAAAACAGGAAAAGAATTGAAGTATATTGCTGTGTGTAGTCAAAAATAGAAAAGGAAAATAAAATGTATATTAATAAGATTGAATCACAAAAGGTTTTTGAATTAAAAAATGAGATTAATTTTGAATCAGATGCGGTAGCTAGCAAAACTTTAGTTCAGTATAAAAATACAGGTATAACACTATTTTCTTTAGATAAAGATGAATCAATTAGTGAACATACGTCTCCTGGGGATGCTTTGGTTACGATACTAGAAGGAGATGCAGAGATTAGTATTAATGGTGAGATATTTAGCTTAGTATGTGGACAAAGTATTATTATGCCCGCTGATGTTCCTCACGCTTTGAAGGCAATTACATCATTCAAAATGTTACTAGTTGTAATTAAAGAAGAGAAATAGGGAATTGGTATTGCGTCTATAAAAAGGTATGTGTTGACTAAGTATAAGTAATAGAGTAAAAAATAAAGTCTATCAGTAAGCATAAACTGATGGACTTTATTTTGAAACAATGTATTTTATACTAGGGGACATGCCAATTTTATCAGATATAATGTTGTTAAATTCATACATAATTATACCATCGAGATGATAACGGAGTTTTAAAATTTCTATCAGGCGAAAATTCGTTTTGTCGCTTAATTATTTTATGATCTCTTATATTAATTAGTCTTTTGCTTCAAATTCTAGATTTTCGTTATGATCTTATATAGGGCACCTCTAATAACTACCAAAGTAGCGCCTTTTTGTTGAATGATATTCATGATCTCAGTCAGGTCTTTATTATTACGTCCAAGTCGGTCTAATTCAGCAACCACCACAATATCGCCCTCACGTATATAGTCAAGCATTGCTTGTAATTGTGGTCTTTCGGTAGTAGCTCCACTTACTTTGTCTGAAAAGACCTTAGAAACGCTCTCTAAGGCTTGCAGTTGTCTATCTAAGTTCTGTTCTTTGCTAGATACACGTGCATATCCTATTTTTGCCATTTGTTTAACCTTTCATTTGTCGCCAAAATTTAAACCTGGAATCAGCCTGCTGCTTTAAAAATATGGCGACATTTAAAAGTTGTCGCCTAATTCTGTTCTTGGTTA
>CAJTRV010000070.1 GCA_910578855.1 uncultured Bacilli bacterium | reverse complement strand
ATTGCCTGGGGGGGGGTATTATGGAGATAGAGATAAAGAAAACCGAAGGGGTGCATTCCTATATCTTGTTGTAATAAGAATTTCTTTTTAAAATGTACATGATATAGTTCTTTTTGGCCAATTTTGTTATAATATTGGTAGTTTGTATGGGAGTTGAATTAATGATGAAAAATAAATCAAATTTTATGAAAAATATTAAAAAAACTTGGTCTTATATAAAGGAATGTAAAGCCAATTTAATAGGATATGCAATTGTTAGTATTGTTGAAGCTGTAATTGGTGCAATTTTGCCTTTGATCTCCGCTAAAATTATTTTAAATATTACTGATGGAGTGATGATGCAGTTAATATTGTCTGCTTTAACAGTGTTTGGTATAGAATTTATATTATATATTGTATTTTATTTCAAAGGATTTCTATATCAAAAAGTTTATCAAAAAACATTGATTAATTTACAAAGTGCTGTTGCTAGAGAAACATTAAATTTAGAAATAAGAGAAATAGATAAAGCATCATCTGGATTATTTATAGATAGACTAAATAAAGATACTGGGGATATTTCAGGAATGTTTATGGAATATACATATTGGACATCATACGTAATATCAAATATTGGTGTCTTAGTTGCTGTCTTTATATTAAATAGATATTTATTTGTATATGCTGTTATAACTTCGATTTGCATATTTTTAATAAATAAGAAAAGATTAAGTAAGCAGTATGAAGTACAAAAAAATCTAAAAAAAATTCAAGAAAAGAAAACAGGACTTACGGGGGAACTTGTTAGAGGGATAAGAGATATTAAAGTCTTAAATGCCAGTAGTAATATTCTAAAGCAAACAACGAATAAAATCATAGAATCTTCAAATGAAGAGGTAAAAATGTTAAATATTAGAAGAATATATCAATATTTTGAAAATAATTTAAGAGCAATAAGCGATTTACTTTTTATTGTAATAGGATGTGCTCTATATAACAAAGCGTTATTAACGATTCCTACTTTTGTTATCATTTATAATTATCAATCTAAAATAAAGAATTTATTAACTGGTGTTGTTCAAATATTAGAATATAATAAAAAATTTATTGTCGCTTCTGATAGAATTTATGAAGTTATTGAAAATGAAAAATTTAGCAAAGAAAAATTTGGATCTTTGAATATAAAAAAACTCTCAGGTCATATAAAATTTAATAATGTAAAATTTGGCTATAATGATAATAAAATTATTGATGATATGAGTTTTGAAATCAAGCCTAATCAAAAGGTTGCTTTTGTTGGTAAAAGTGGTGCTGGTAAAACAACTATATTTAGTTTAATAACGAAATTATATTCTATTGATGAAGGTGAAATATTATTAGATGGACATAATATTAATGATTTAAATTGTGATTCCTTAAGAAATAATATGTCTATTATTACTCAAAATCCCTATATATTCAATTTTTCAATAAAAGACAATTTACTTTTAGCAAAAGAAAATGCAAGTATGAAAGAGATTCGTAATGCTTGTAAAATGGCATGTATTGATGATTTTATTATGTCCCTTACTGATAAATATGAAACGATGGTTGGTGAAAATGGAGTAATATTATCAGGTGGCCAAAAACAAAGGTTGGCAATTGCAAGAGCTCTACTTATGAAAACTGAAATTATTTTGTTTGATGAAGCTACAAGTGCTTTAGATAATGAAACCCAAAGAGAAATTCAAAATGCGATAGAAAACTTAAAAGGTGAATATACAATATTAATTGTTGCTCATAGGTTATCTACAGTAATAGATAGTGATAAAATATTTGTTATAGATGATGGGAAAATAATTGATAGTGGTTCTCACAAAGAATTATTGAAAAAAAGTGATTTTTATAAAAACCTATACGAAAAAGATTTAAATGTTTAACAGGACACTTCTTTTCTTTTTTTTGATTAATTGTGTATTTTGCTTTGGTGCTAAGCTTCATTCTAGGGGGCTACGGATATAGAATGAAGTAAAAGAATAGAATAAAGACAAGAAATATGATACAATAATAAAGAAATGAGATAAGAAAACTAGGGATGGAGTGTTTAATGAGAATGAAAAAAAAGAACCAAAAGAGATTCGTGATCTTAAGTGTAGCGCTATTTATGATTTGCGGGGTGGCATTAGGGTATGCCGCCCTTTCTTCCTCAATCA
>CAJTRV010000069.1 GCA_910578855.1 uncultured Bacilli bacterium | reverse complement strand
TTATTTTCTATATTTAGGTTCGAAAGTCAAGATTATACATTATTATTCGATAAATGCAATACTTTTTTGAAATTTTATTTCATATTTAAAATTAATAATACTTCAAAATAAAAAGATAAAAATCCTTTTTGTCAAAAATCCCCATCTCCCGAGTTTCGAAGACAATTTATCTATACAATCTAAATTATTCAGTAATCATCAGTGTTATTGGATTTTTTTTATGTCAATTTTCTTCTTTTCTATGTAGCGTTATGTACGTTTATATGATATAATATTACCAGGTGGTGTTTACTATGTATCTTAGACAAATGAAAAAACCTAACGGTCGTATCTATTTAGCTATTTATGAATCTTATCGTGACTCTCATAATGTCCCTCGTTCTCGATCTGTTAAAAGTATCGGCTATCTTGATGAATTTATAAATCTTTATGACGATCCTATTCAGCACTTTAAAGATATGGCCTATGATATGACTATTGAAAACAAATCTAAAACTGTTCACAATATTAATATTGATCTACAGACAGAAATTATTAATGGTTTAAATATCTATAACGTTGGCTATCTTCCCTATAAGCATTTATATAACGAACTCGGTTTAAACGATTTTTTAATAAACAAACAAAGATATCTCAATGTTGAGTTTTCCTTAAACAAAAACCTTGAATTACTTGTCTTTTCTCGTATTTTATACCCCAATTCTAAAAAGTCCACTTTTGAAAACAGAGCACGATTCTTCGCTCCTTTTGATAGCGGCATTACAAAAGATTCGGTTTATAAAAGTCTTGATTTTTTCAATCAATATAAGGATGATATTCTAAAACTTATATGGAACAATACCAAACAGCCTTATCATAGAGATGCTTCTAAAAGTTTTTACGACTGTACTAATTACTATTTTGAAACAGAGTATAACGATGAAGATATTTTTGATGATGAAGGCAACATCATTGAAAAAGGATTAAGAAAACGTGGACCCGAAAAAAACAAAAGACCTGACCCTATTGTAGAGATGGGATTATTAATGGATGGAAGCGGTATCCCAATGGCCTATGATCTTTTCCCTGGTAACGAGTCAGAAAAGTTATCATTAAGACCTTTATTAAAGAAAACAAAAGCTAAATTTGGAATAGAAAGAACGATTGTCGTAGCTGATCGTGGTTTAAACACATCAGATAACATCTATTTTCTTGCTGGTAAAAACAATAAAGAACATAATCCAATGGATGGATATGTCTATGGTCAATCTGTAAGAGGTGCCGACAAAGAATTTAAGAATTGGGTTTTAAATCCTAATGGCTATCAATGTGAACTTATTGATGATGCAGCTTTTATTCACAAATCAAGAAAATATGCTAAAACCATCAAAATTGAAAGAGACGGCAAAAGAAAAGTGCCAGTTCATGTTTGTCAAAAACAAATGGTATATTATTCATCAAAATATGCCAGAAAGCAGCGAAAAGAACGTGAGAAAATGATTGAGAAAGCTAAAGATCTAATAGAGAACCCTGCTAAGTATACAAGAGCCACAAGCTATGGAGCTGCTAATTATGTAAATAATATCGATTATGACAGAGAAACAGGAGAAGTCAAAACAGGAAAGACATTATCTCTTGATCTTAATAAAATCAAAGAGGAAGAACAATTTGATGGCTATTATTCAATTGTAACCAGCGAAACAGAACTTGAAGATCATGAAATTAGAAAGATATACAGAGGACTGTCAAAAATTGAAGATACATTTAAAGTGACAAAATCAAATTTCTCATCCAGACCAGCATTTGTGTGGACAGCAGAACATATTAAAGGACACTTTTTTACATGCTTTATAGCTTTGGTTTTGATTAGGTTATTAGAAAAAAGGTTAGGAAATAAATACTCAGTAGATAAAATTATAGAATCAACTAAAAACTATAACTGCATTAACCTGGATACAAATATCTATCAATTCATCTATAGAGACGAAATCATTGATGAGATATCGAAAGAATTTGGTATTAACTTAAACAAAAAATATCAAACAAAAGAAGAAATCAAAAAAATTTTAAAATACTAATAAAAAAGCACTGTTACACTACATAAAAGTGAAAATACCAAAAGGCAAATTACGCTCATTTTATCGTGATAATTTGCCTTATTTTCTATATTTAGGTTCGAAAGTCAAGATTATACATTATTA
>CAJTRV010000068.1 GCA_910578855.1 uncultured Bacilli bacterium | reverse complement strand
GAAACAAATTTATAAATATGATATAATCGAGACAGTTTTGTATGATTTTATGCAAAACCACTTCCTAGGGGAGTAGTTCAGTTGGTAGAACGCGGGTCTCCAAAACCCGATGTCGCGAGTTCAAGTCTTGTCTCCCCTGCCAAATGTGGATAATCTCCAAAAATATGGAGTAAACATATATAAAAGCACGGAAACCACCAGAGTTTATCCGTGTTTTATTTCTAGATACAGAGTTATTTGTATGGAGTTGGTAAAATGGTTGTTTGGTTAGATAAAAATATATTTGAGTGGCAAATTAATGGTAGTATTGGTTGTTATAATGCTGAAGATATTCAACAATGTTATGATTATTTAGAATATGCTGAAAGTTTGATTGAAAATTTTGATGATAAATTTCATATACAAGATTGTATCAAAAACTTAAAATGTGTCGTTGATAAAAGAATTAAACAAATAGAACGAATATATAATTTTAAATCATATTTTCCAAATCAACATATTTTAGAAACATATAAAGAATTGGGGATTGTAAAAGGATTTGTTATTAGAAAATTGTTTAGTATTAGAAATGATATTGAACATAATGAGCTGGAGTATTCTAACAAGGAACAATGTCAAGATTTATTAGATACCGTGTGGTATTTTCTGAAATCGACAGATAGACTAGTCTATGAATCTGATGTAAATAATGATTTGTACGATGATATAGAGAAAGAAAATTATGTATTAACAATTGATGTTGAAGATCCGTTAATAAAAAAAGCAAAAGTTCATGGTAAAATTTCTAAAGCTATGTTATCTTACGATTATAAAGAAGGATATATTAAAATTGAGAAAGTCAACTTATCAATTATTGACAAACATTTAATATATATTGATGGTGAGATAGTTTTAAACAATGAATTAAAAATTATTATTGCAAAGAAATTTTTTATTAATAGAATATTGAATTAATAATTTGGAAACTCGTACAGTTTCCGTGCCAGATATGGATAATCCCCAAAAATATGGAGTAAACATATATATAAGCACGGAAAAACGAAGGTTTCTTCCGTGTTTTAGTTTGCTGTAAAATTGAAGGGAAAGATGATAAAAAGTTATGCAGAATTAAAAAGAAATGAAAAGTTTGAGAGAAAAATTAGAATTGCATGTGATTTTCATAGTGCTAATTATGAATTTACACAAGGAAGAATATTAAATATAGACAGAGTTAATGTGGATTTTATTGAACCACATAGGTTTAAAACGAAATTTGTCTAAAAAAGGTGACAAGTCATTGACTATCAATATAAGTCTCAATTTCTTTTTTGTTACCTAATATCCCACCTTTTTAAATATAAACTTATTGATACTCTATTGTTTGAATTATATGTTATAATAGAGTTAGCTGGGAGTGATAATGTGTATAGTAAAAATTGGCGATCAAAAATCGGAAAAAGATCAAATCCAACGGAAATTTCTTGGCGTTTTGAGTTGCATTCCGAATATATGGAATTCCTATCAGAAGTAAAAACCTTAGCAGAATTATATGATTGGGATCTTTGGGGTGGTGGAGTAAATAATTACGCGATTACATTATCCCAAGCTAAACGAGATGGATTGTCGATATCTATCGGTTTAGTACCTGGTTTTAATTATCAATATTGTGTATGTTTTGATAAAGTATGGAATCCAAATAATATTTCATTTAATGGGTATAAGAAGTGTATAAGTGCTGATATGAATGATGCATTAAAATATCTTCATACATTTTTAATTGGTAATAGATATCGGCGAGAATATCCAGGTGAAAGGATATGTGTGCTGGGTGGTGCCTATGAGAGATATCCCTTGGCCAGAAAATGGGAATATGAAAGTATAGATAAAGCTAGAGAAAAAGAGGGAAATTTGACAACTGTTTAAATATAGAAGGAAGGTATAAAATTTTAGAAATGTTTGAAGCTTTGGAAGGCATTTTAACTATTCTTTCAGACTATTTACAAGAAAAAGCGTTTGATAAAGATATTAATTTATCAAAGCGGCTGCCATACATTTTGGTATATATCTTATCTTTTACAATTATCATAATAGGTCTATTTTACTTAGGTATCGTATTTATCAACAGTAATAATATAGTTGTAGCAGTATTTTGTTTCATATTTTTTATATTATGTGTTATTATGATGTGTAGACCATTTATAAAAAACAAAAAATAAATATATTTAAAACATTCTTGTTATTCTTTATTTATGTATGATATAATATTCTAGGATAAATTATTACTATAAAAATTTGCAACATAGATTTTTTATTCATTAGAAGTACATTTTTTTGTGCTTCTTTCTTTTATGTAATGGATTTGATAGGAGGTAATAAAAATAACAAATTAGTTGCAAAAAATGTCAAAATTTGGTACCTTAAGAA
>CAJTRV010000067.1 GCA_910578855.1 uncultured Bacilli bacterium | reverse complement strand
TAAGGCTTGTACCTGAACTCTATTTTCACAATAAACAGTGTTTAGTTCAAGACCCAAAATGATAAGTCTTCGTTAATCCGTGTTTTAAATCATCAAATAAGCATCCTAGATCGAGCTTTGCCTGCTCCTGCGTGTCCGTTTTACGGATTGGCATGCGTTGCATGTGGAGGGAATAAGTGTCACTGGTGCAACGTAGCGATAGTCGAAAGGCTAAACCGCTACAGGGGAATCTCACAAAAGCGGAGCGTTAAGAGTAGTTGTATAGGTTGGTTAAGTTGCATGTTGGGGAAACCCTCGCAGAGATACCGCCATACTTCGACAGGGAGCGTGTGGGGAGAGGTGCAAGACCTTTAGTCCTTGTCTGCATAGTCTGCAAAGCTATGTGCGGATACGACCGATATACGTGGCTCCGAAGCCAAAAGAATATGCGGTAAATCGGCAATACTTAAAGGATGCGTCATTTTTTTAAATGACCGCCTTTAGGGAAAGTATTGCCGAAACTCTCTCAACCGTTTCCAAAGCCAAAGCACGAAGTGCGACGCTTTGGGGGCGAGTTGAGAAGTTGAGAGCATTTGTTTTTAGGGGAATTAGGCAGATGGGTTTTAATATACCTAATATTCTGCTTAGGCTATTTTTTTATGCTTTTAATCTTCTATAAATCGTTATTTAATTGAATGGTAATAATTTTTGAATCTTTGAAATGACTAGAAGCAGATTTTTTAAAAAAACGTACCATTCTAATTATCGAGGTAAAGTATCTGTTGAGGATGCTGTTAAACATCAAACATATCTTGATGATATGAGAAAAGATGCTGTTTTTTATTGTGTAGATCATATCGAAAGTTCAATGATCCCACATAGTATGCTTCATAAAATAATTCAAAAGTTAAAAACGAAGCAAAATGATAGTTTAACTTTGCCAGAGAAAGCCTATTTAGTTCGTCAAAACCTTAATGCTTTACATAGTCTAGTTGAAGGTAAAATTTCTTTTAATCAATATAAGAAAGAAGTTGTTAATGACAGAATAAAGCATCAAGAACACTTAGAAGCAGAAAGATTACGCTTGGAAAAATTAAGAGAATTAGAACTAATTCAGTTAAAGAAACAACAAGAAAAATTAGCTCAGGAAAGAAAAGTTAGAGAACAAGCTGAACGTGAACGTAGGAAAAAATTAGAATCTGACCCTAAATATATAGAGAGGCAAAAAGAAAAAAATCTAATAAAAAAATATGATATTTACTTCTATGACATAGCTGATAAGCATAGATCCAAGTTAATTAATATATTGAAATTATTAGATAATAATCAGAGATTATCTGAACAAGATGCTATTTGGTTAAATTCGGAAGGACGACAATTTTTTACAGATGAACTTAAGATAAAATTTCATCGTGTGGAAGCTGATTTTTATCTTAATGAATATAAGACAACCAAATTACATTGGCATGCTATTAATGCCTCTAGTCAATTAAGAAAAGCTAAAGCAAGTAAAGAGGCTGAAAAGTTTTTAGAAAATACTGAAATCTCACTAAATAAAAATAAAAAATTATTGTCAGCTTATTTCACTACATTGGGAGGAGTTAAGAGAGATATTAGAAAAGTCGATACAGCAATAGAATGTGGCGTAAAAGCTCATGAAAATAATTCTCAGGACTACAGACCATGTACTTTATTGGGAGCTATATATATGGAAAACCATGAATATACTCTTGGACATGATTGGTATAGCAAAGCACGTGACCGAGGTGCGCCAGAGAAATCTATAAATGCTGATCTCAGAAGTATTCTTTTAAAATTAGATAAATCAAAACGCATTGAAATGATTGCTAGTCTATTGAAAAAAGACCCATACCTTTATGGTTGGTTAAAAGATATTAAAAAATAACTTCTAGTTTCCAAAAATCCCAATTTAAGTATTGGGATTTTTATTATAAAACGTCACTTTTTACGCTGATTTAAGGTTTGTTGTCCTAAATCCTTCCAAATTTGCCATTTCATATCATTTTGGTCGATTTCAGCAGTTTTTAGAAGAACGCCAAGTAATTCGGCTGGGTCACGCTGATCTAGGTTAGCTATTTCAAATAGTGCGCCTAATTGAATGAGATGACGTGTACGAGCTTTACGTTCAGCTTCCTTTTCGGCATTCAATAATTTTCTAACTGCAACTTTTTGCTTATTTGCTCGATCTATGGCTTTTTCAGCTTTGATCAAGGCATTGATCTTTTTCTCTTGGTCGGGTGTTCTGTACTGAATTTTGGCTAATTCAAGTAAAAGTTTTTGAGCATCACTAGGATTCTTTAAAGCAGAAATATAGGTGATTTTTTCAGACAGCCAATCATTATTCATATTCAATTCCATTAATTCAGATACCGCAAAAGCACAGGCTCAATACTCAAAGAACGATAACAAAATATTTACGTTCGAGTAACGTAATTTTGTTAAAATCGTTCTAGAGATTGTCGCCTGTACTTCCATCAAAAATTTGATGGCGCGCTTAGACGTTTCTCAATTTCATT
>CAJTRV010000066.1 GCA_910578855.1 uncultured Bacilli bacterium | reverse complement strand
TGACAAGTTTTACTCCTCTTCTTAACTATCTTGCATTGCATATTAGTATTATAACATAAAACACTAGTTTGTAAAGCATAATAGTTGATGTAAGTATTTTTATTTATCATTCGGTTCTGTTGCAAAGTTCCCCATAACTCCTGATTTATTGTAAAATGTAATAAAAAAGAATGCGAGGACAACAGATGAATCATTTTAAGGGCAAACAATTCCAAAAAGACGTGATTATTATCTCTGTTGGGTATTATCTTCGCTATAATTTGAGTTATCGTGATGTTCAAGAGATGTTATATGATCGTGGCATTAACGTTTCTCACACAACAATTTACCGTTGGGTTCAAGAATATGGTAAGCTGATCTATCAAATCTGGAAAAAGAAAAATAGACAGTCCTTCTATTCGTGGAAAATGGACGAAACTTATATTAAAATTAAAGGGAAGTGGCATTATCTCTATCGTGCAATCGACTCAGAAGGCATGACACTGGATATTTGGCTAAGACGAAAGAGAAATACTCAGTCTGCTTATGCTTTCTTTAAACGACTATACAAGCAGTTTGGGGAACCGAAAGTTATCGTGACAGATAAAGCACCATCAATTGCTAGTGCTTTTAGGAAGTTACAAAAGCAGGGGCTATACAGCGAAACTGAGCACCGGACAGTCAAGTATCTCAATAACTTAATTGAGCAAGATCATAGACCTGTTAAACGTCGAAATAAACTTTATCAAAGTCTTCATACTGCATCAACTACGATTAAGGGTATAGAAGCATTGAGAGGAATATATAAAAAGAACCGAAGAAATGGAACGCTCTTCGGCTTTTCGGTGTCTACTGAAATTAAAGTTTTGATGGGTATACCAGCATAGTCAAAGTATCAGAATGGGACTTTTGTACTCAGTATTGAAACTTTGCAACAGAACCAAATAAATCCCAAAACGATTTTTTGAGAGTAAGTTAATGTCTTAAAAAACACCATGTTCCTCAGTTTCTAATTATATATATTTTTTTGTATTATCTTTTTTAATTACCATTTTAATTAGAAATGGAGCTATTAGCGTCGTCAAAATAATAGCAATAACTAATTCTGAGTAGATGTCTTCATTAATGATTGCACCGCTTAATCCAATTTGTGCAACTATGAGTGACATTTCCCCTCTTGATACCATTCCTGTTCCAATAAGAAGTGACTCATTTTTTTCTAAATTACATGCCTTCCCAGAATAATATGCGGGAACGAATTTTGTCAAAATAGCTAGTAGTGTAAATAAAATAACGATAAATGGATGTTCAACTAAAACATCAAAATTTATAGAAATTGCTGTTGAAACGAAGAAAATTGGAATGAAAACTACATAACCTATCGCAGAAACATATTTTTCAATTAATTCGGAAACCTCTGTTTGACTGATTGCAATCCCTGCAAAAAAGCTTCCAATTACAGCTGACATACCAACTTTATCAGCAAGTAAACTTAGAGCCAAACATATAATTAGTGCTGCTGATGTATTTTTTGCATAAATTGGAAGTTTATTTATAAATTTCCAAACTTTAGG
Organism: uncultured Bacilli bacterium; assembly: GCA_910578855.1. Lineage (GTDB taxonomy): Bacteria > Bacillota_I > Bacilli_A > RF39 > UBA660 > MGBC107952. The sequence goes on along the minus strand of CAJTRV010000066.1, from coordinate 1,046 downwards.
AATAAATTTATGTACGAAAATCAAAAATATAAAAAATAATATTTCCATTGAAAACTGAACTATTAAATTTCCTCCACCATTCTTAAAGCTTTTAAACACAGAAAGGATCAATATAGCTAAAATATCATCAACAACTGCAGCTCCTAGTATGATATTCCCGGCTTTTGTTGAAAGATACCCATATTCCTGTAGTACTTTTACTGTGATAGATACAGATGTTGCTGCAAATACGATACCATAAAAAAAACTTGTAGAGAGAGTTCTTCCCGAATATAAAGCAACTGAACCGAAAACAATGATTGGAATAATAACACCTGATAATGCAACCAGAATTGAGGGTTTTAGATTTTTTCTAAGAACTTCTAAATCACTTTCAATACCTGCTAGAAACATTAAGAGGATAACCCCAATTTCTGACATTATTTCTATAGTGTGTCCACCATTAATTAATCCCAATACTGATGGTGCAAGAATTATTCCTATCAACATCTGACCAACAACTTCCGGAATTTTTAATCTTTTTGAAAGCAGGGTAGCTAACATAGAGAAGAAAAGTATAATTGTAATTTGAAAAATATCTTCCATTTTTGAGTGCCTTCTATTTCTTTATTTATTAATACTAATTATAACATCTAAGATAATAAATTTTTAAAAGTAATCTAGAATAATATTTTATATTGATTAATTGGTTCTGTTGCAAAGTTTTAAATCTACTATCAAATAAGGTAGAATAATAGAAAAAGATAGCAGGAGGAATGACGATGAATCATTTTAAAGGAAAGCAATTTCAGCAGGATGTGATTATTGTAGCCGTGGGCTACTATCTTCGTTATAACCTTAGCTATCGTGAAGTTCAAGAAATCTTATATGATCGTGGCATTAACGTTTCTCATACGACGATTTATCGTTGGGTGCAAGAATATGGCAAACGACTCTATCAAATTTGGAAAAAGAAAAATAAAAAATCCTTTTATTCATGGAAAATGGATGAAACGTACATCAAAATTAAAGGAAAATGGCATTATTTGTATCGAGCCATCGATGCA
>CAJTRV010000065.1 GCA_910578855.1 uncultured Bacilli bacterium | reverse complement strand
TTAGTTTTAACGATTTGATTCAAGAACAGTTTGAATGCTTGGGGCATAGTCAAACCGTAGTCTTCCAAAATAGGCGTGACTTGTTCTTTTAACTCTGCTTCTAAGCGCATATTGAAATTGACTGCGGACATGATTTCCTCACTCAAAAACCATTAAAGTAAAGATAATATAAGGCATATTCTTTACTTTTTCATTACTTTTGATGTAATAAATGGTTTCTAACAACTAAATTTCGTATAACGCCCATTATGTTAAATAGGTAATTATTCAAGTAAGACATTTATTAATTTTTTAATTGAATTAATATGAAATTATATTAGACCTCTTGCGTTAGTCAAAATTTAATCAGTGATAAACGTTGATTTTTAAATAAATATCAAAGTCTAAAATAGTCAAAAATAATACTTTCGCAAGAGGTCTAGTTAATTCGAAACACATTTTTTAATTTTATAACACGATTTCTTTTATTTTGGCAGTGTTTCAAAAAGTATGCTGGCATTATACGAATCCATTGTTGATATAAAAGAATACTAAATCAAAGGCTTTGAGATGATTCTCAGTTTTTGGCTGGCTTTGTCTAGGTGCGCTTATAGGGGGGCTTTTTTGTATATGAAAAAGACAAAAAAATTGATGCTGATTTTGCCAAAGTAATAGCTCCATTTAGAGAAATTGATAATGTTTTATATGAGCTACGTAAACAGCTAGATAGATTGCCCTAAATTATTTATAGACTCCTAGTATCTTGAATATTATCCAAAACCGCTCATAAAGAGCGGTTTTTTCTACCTTATATTTTCAATCTGCTTGTAATCTATATTCAAAATTTGTTTGGTTCATTGCTAAAGTATCCATGAGCTTTTTATACTGATCTTCTCCACCATCCATATAACTGAGCATGTCTATATAGTTTTGTATTGCAAAGTTAATATCATTCAGACTTTGTTTTGATTTAATCCAATTTTGAGGACTAAAAATTCCATTGTTAGGAACTGTTCTAGTAGAAGCTGATTTTAATGCAGAATTAAGACAACTTGCTGTCATTTTAATAATTTGCTCTACCATGTTGGCAGTATTTGCATTAGTCCAAGTTACATAAGGTTCAGGAACTCTATCTTGTTGATTATTAGCAATTGAGAACATAATAGAGATTGCATATAAATGATGGAAAGGCGCATATGCCTTCATTGATAAAAGAGTTTCATTTAGTCTGAGAGGGTTACTTTCAACCCAATATTTTTTGATTGTTGTCATCCATAAATTTAAAGCCTGAATATTTTCTGGTTTGTAATCTCTTTTAAAGAGGATTTCAAAATATTTATCAAATATTTTGGTTTCACCATATGAAATATTTGGGCGTTGGGAATGCCAAGCAATTAAGTATTTTCCTAAATCAGATAGATCAATAACATAGTTTTTATCCTTATCTGAAGGGGCTACTTCACCACGTTTTGTAACAAAATACCCTTGTGCATATTTTTGTTCAAATTGACGTTTTAAGTTTAGAACTCTTTTATCATTACTTCTTAAATCTCTAGGTTTCACTGCACTTTGAGAGTTTGTATTGATACTAATTAGATCAGCTCTATCTCTTTGTGGAATTTCATAGAATCGAAATAAGACATAAGTTTCTTCAAGTTTTTTAACTGTTTCACTACAGCTTTGAATTGTATTTAAAGACTGGCATCCATTAACAACGCTCAATCCATACATTTTTAATTGATTATTTTCTAAATCCATTCTGTCACAGATAGCTGTGATGCCATTATGGAAAAAGAAAAAGTCTTTATGCTTATCGCCAAGTAGAGTTTGTCTAATTTTTTTATTTACAGTATTACTATTACCTAAGCTTTGTCTTACATTTTTTTGGAAGAGGGAGCCATCTTTAATTCCCTGTATTTTTACAACTTCCTTTAATGGAATTGCACCAACGACAACTTTAGTTCCAGCTAATTCTATGTCCATGAACTGACTATCAGATAAATCTAAAGTGTAATTAATTTGAGGATTATCTGTTTCCAGTGCTAATTCATACCGTCTAGTTAATTCAGCTTCATCGACTAAAGAAATAGTTGCATCAAAATCTTCATTTTCTGAAATTTCTGCTAGGCTTTTTTGGAATGTTTCTAAGTCTTTTTTTGCAGAATCAGTTAAGTTACTTGTTGTGATTAATTCAAAATTAACTTCGTACTCATCTTCAAAAGCTTTTGCAACTTCAGCGAGTTTGACTTGTAATTTTGCATTTGACACCTGTTGTAATTTTACTAAATCTCTTAATTGAATCCATGAAGATAAAACTTCTCTTAGTGGCTCAGCATCTATTTGATTGCCGGAGGTAAATTTTCCTTGGATTATGTGAATTAACTGTTTTTCATCATCAACGACAATTGCATCTATTTGCTTATCGTCTGCACCATCAGTAATAGCATCTTTAGTTTGATTTCTATCTTGCTTTAAAATATTGAATAAATACCAAGCTACGAATCTTTGACCATCATTTGCATAATTTTGGACGTAGTAATCGGCTTTAATTTCATTAAGGATTTTTTCATAAATAGACATATTTGAACAAACATCATTTTAATTCGTAAGGTTATGATAATGAATAAAAAGAATATAAATAGCTTAATAGTAAATTTTTTTATGAATGAGCAAAATAGTGCTTATCCTATCTTATAGTTTTTCTAAAATTAACATAATACACCTTATACGAAATGCGTTATAATTATCTATAGAAATCAATGCTGTAGTTTCTAGTTTATAGCCCATCTTCCCCAAGATGGGT
>CAJTRV010000064.1 GCA_910578855.1 uncultured Bacilli bacterium | reverse complement strand
ATAAATAAAAATAGTGTAGTGATTTTACACCACCAACACTATTTATAATACAACCAATAACGTAATGTTGCTACGTTATTTTTTTATAACTCAAATGTTTGGATACTGACATTTTTCTCTTCTATGTTACGATGTAATTCCCAGATTTTTTGCAGGGTAGGAATAATATCACTCATATAGGAATATTGATTTACAACGTCAGATAAAGAGATGATACCAACTGCTAATTTGTTATCTTCGACAATTAAACGTTTTATTTGGTGTTTCGCCATTGTATTTAAGACATCGTTTATATTATCATTGATGTCAATGGTAATTACCTCTTTGGTCATAAATTCATTAACTGCTTTTTGTAGATCACTATTTTCTTTGCAACAACGGGTACAAATATCACGATCCGTGATAACACCAATTATTTTATTTTCTAGGGTAATGGGAACAAATCCAATATCATATTCATCCATAATTCTAGCTACTTCCCATATCGGCGTATTGACATCTTTGGTTATCATAGATCTTGTCATGATGTTATCTAATTTCATATATGCCTCCTAGGATTATTATTGCTGCAAAGTTTTAGATTATACACATATAATGTAAAAGGTGATACCATGCGCAAAAGAATTCGCTTAAAAAAGAAAATTAAATTAAGGTCCCGTGTGACAACTCCAATGAAGAAAGGTACAAAATTGATTCTTTCATTTATTATTGTACTAATTTTGATTATGATAACCTTCCTCTATATAAATAAAAAAGTATCACCAGTCTTAATTAATTACGCCGAGACCGAGATGAAAAAATTATCCAATCTAATTATTAATCGAGCGATTTCGAAACAGATGACTGAAGAATTAAATTTTGATAATTTATTTTTGATCGATAAAAATAGTGCTGGTGAAATTAATACAATTGATTTTAACCCGGTTGTCGTCAACAAAGTGTTGTCTACCTGTACAGCAACCGTCCAATTGAATTTGAAATATATTGAACAGGGACGTCTTGATCTCATTGATATTCCTGATGCCCTGTTAACTGAATACAAAAACGACAATCTAAAACAGGGAGTTATTTATCAACTTCCGAGTGGTGTTATTTTTGGCAATTCTCTTTTGGCTAATTTAGGGCCTAAAATTCCCGTTCGCTTAAATTTGGTTGGTGATATTGAAAGCAATATTCATACTAAAATTACCGACTATGGTATTAACAATGCTCTAGTAGAAGTATTTGTTACCATTAAGGTAAATGAACAAGTCATTTTACCCTTTATCAGTAAAACGATTGGCGTATCGACTGATATTCCAGTGGCTATTAAATTAATCAGTGGAAAAATTCCTGATTCATATTTTGGGAATATTGGTAAAACGTCAACAACTTTTTCTCTTCCTGTCAAGTAGACATATTAATGGTAATATTGTATAATAAACTTGTAAAAGGAGACGATACGATGGAAATTATTGTCCTAGAGGGAAACAAATATCAGGTGAAAATTGATTATAAAAACGGTTATGATGCTGATGAAATAAGACGGCTCTATACGGATTATTTTAAGATATATGATTATATTTTAGGGGACTGGTCTTATGGAAAACTTCGTTTGAAAGGGTTCTGTAAAAAAGAAAACAAACATTATAATCATCGCAATGCTGATGAGACTTATCAGCAATATTTAAAAGATTATTGTGCTTATGATTGTCGATATTGTTATTTAGAAAAGATAAACGATTGAATTATCTTTTTTGCTTACCCTTTTTTTACGAGAGTCGTAGCGAAATATGTCGATTCATGTTATAATAATAAAGGAGGATATTATGGAACGATATGAAATAAAAAATATCTATCAAAAATCTTTATCACGAATTAATGAACTATGGAGGTCACTTTGAACCGGATCAATGTAAAGCAGAAATGAAAGCCTTAGAGGCGAAAACATTAGATCCTGATTTTTGGAATGATCAAAAGATGAGTAGTACAGTAATGAATACCTTAAATTCATTAAGGAATAAGTTGTCAGAAGTGGAAACGTTAAAAACCAAATTAGAGGATAATTTGGTGTTGTTAGATGATGATATTGATGAGGAATTTATTGCGTTATTAGAAGCTGAATATAAGGAATTAGAGCCACGTATCACGGCCTTAGAAATAAAACTTTTATTGAGTGGTGAATTTGATCGCCATGGTGCCGTTTTAGAGATACACGCTGGTGCTGGTGGAACTGAGGCCTGTGATTGGGCTAACATGTTATATCGCATGTATTTACGCTGGTGTGAGAAACACCATTATCAAGTTGAGGTTGTAGAAGAACAACGTGGGGACGAAGTAGGTATTAAGAGTTTGACGATGCTTGTCAGAGGGGAATATGCCTATGGCTATTTAAAATGTGAGAAGGGAGTCCATCGCTTAGTTCGGATTTCTCCCTTTGATTCTGGTGCTCGCCGTCATACATCGTTTGCCTCTGTTTTGATTACACCATTATTTGATCAGGCAGAGACTAATATAGAAATCAAAGATAGTGATTTAAAAATTGACGTTTACCGTTCGAGTGGTGCTGGTGGCCAACACGTTAATACAACCGATAGTGCTGTAAGAATTACTCATCTTCCAACAAAGACGGTTGTGACCTGTCAAAATGAACGTAGTCAAATTCGCAATCGCGAAAAAGCGCTGGAATTATTAAAAATTAAATTGTACCAACTAGAAGTAGAGCAACGAAATGCAGCGCTAAAAAAAATTCAAGGGACACAGATGGAAATTAACTTTGGCTCACAGATTCGTAGCTATGTCATGCATCCTTACTCGATGGTAAAAGATCATCGGACCAATACGGAAAATGCCAATGTCGATAAAGTCATGGATGGAGAACTTGATTGTTTTATTAATGATAATTTAAAGAGGAAATTGTGTTGTGATGACTAGATAAGTGAAGTGACATTGACATAGAGCA
>CAJTRV010000063.1 GCA_910578855.1 uncultured Bacilli bacterium | reverse complement strand
TAATGGATTTGTATAACAGAGAAATAACAGCATACAGTGTAAGCAAATATAATAATGAAGAAATGGTAATAGATAATTTAAAACAGGCAATAGATAAAACAAAAGATACAACAGGGTTAATGATACATTCAGACCAGGGTATATTATATCAGGCTAATCAATTTAGAAAGTTATTAAAGGAAAATAATATAGAGCAGAGTATGTCAAGGCGTGGCAACTGCTATGATAATGCTGTTATGGAAAGTTTCTTTGCTGTATTAAAATGTGAATTTGTTTATATTAACAAATTCAAAAATATAGAACAGTTTAAATATGAACTTGAAAAATATATTGATTTCTATAATAATTACAGAATAAAAGCTAATGGACTTACACCTTTACAGGAAAAAGAAATTTATTTAGTGGCTTAGTTCAAAATTTTTGGGTAAGTTCAATTCCATTAAATTTTTATATTATTACTTCATAATTAAACAAATATATAAAAAATAAAGTGTATTAATAAAAAATATTAGACATATAACTAAATAAGTAATATAATAGAGCAGAAAGTTATATATTCTTTTAGTCTCTCATATAAGGATTGTATTATGCAGATAATAATGAACTCATCAATAGCCAAATTACTTAACCAATCACCAATACCTGCTGCAATAATTAACGGACAAACAGATAATATATGGTATAATGATGCATATATAAATACATTCAAAGACTTCCCTAATTTAATAGATGCTATGCAAAACCTTTTTTCTATGAGTGAAAATAAAGTTTTTAACTTTATTAACAGCAGATATTCTGAAAAGTTAGAAGCCAAATATAAAGATGTAAAATATTATGCTTTAAAAGAGTATAGAAAATCTATTAATGAATCTATTAACTTTACTATAATATCAATAATTCCAGAAAATAAGTATAACTATAATACTGATTGTGCTGTAATTACAGAAGAATATTTTTTTATGAATGTGCCTCAGCCTTGTGTTATATTTGATTTTCATACTAAAAAAATAGAAACTGCAAATAATGCTTTTTCAAAAATATGCGGTATTCCTGTTGAGCATATCAGAAATATGTATATAGCAAGCCTTTTCCATGAAAGTGCTCATATAATAAATAAATACTTAAATTCAAACCTGCCATATAATAAAACTTTTTTAATCAGCTATTATAATTTATTAATAAATAAAACAATGATATTTGAAGTAATACCTATAATTAAAAAAGAATCTCAAGATTGTAAAAAAGAATATAAAGTTATATTTATGTTGAGAGATATTTTTGGAGAAATAGAAATACAAAGAGACCAAATCAGTGAAGATTTTCTCTGCTATCAGTTTTTAACTCGCTCTATTTCTGATGGTATTCTTATTGTAAATAACGGTATAATAATAGATGTTAATAATGCTGTATGTAATTTATGGCATTATGATAAAGAAGAATTAATAAATCAGCCGCTTTCACTTCTTATACCAGATGCATCTCAATATATTGATAATGTTTCCATAGTAAAAGGCTCATCTATTATGTTTGTTGGTGTTAGAAAAGATAAAACACAGTTCAACGGTGCATTAAAAGTGCAGTCCTTTGATAACTTAAATAAATACTCTATGGTATATATTGTTAGAGATTTAACGGAACATATTGCTGTTGCACGATTAATGGAAAACCAAACTGATTTCACATCAGAAATTTTTAATATTCAGCCAAATATGATTGCTGTTTTTAATGAAAATCACATGCTTACAAGGTGCAACAAAGTATTTTTAGATTTCTTTGGTTATGCGTCCATAGAAGAAGCTATACATAATATTGGCGATATTTCTTCAAGATTTTTAGATAGTAATGATAATAATATGTTTATTACAAATGCTCATAAAGATAACTGGTTTATACTGCCTATTGAACACCAGAATATTGAATATATGGTAGGTATGAATGATAAAACAGGCAACTATAATATATTTAACATAAAATCTACATTAATGGAAAATAATACAAATACATTCTATGTTGTTTCTTTTACAAATATTACAGAAACAATTGAAAAGCAAAGATGTATAAAAGAAGCAAATAATTTAATATCATCATATAGTGATTATTTAAAAAACACATTAGAATCAAATATGTTAATATTGGCACAGTATCAAAAACTTGCAACAATAGGAACTATGATTGGTTTTATTACTCACCAGTGGAAACAGCCGCTAAATGCTATCGGACTTATTGCACAAAATACTGAAGATATTTTAGAAGAAGATGATGAATTTGATAAAGAAGAGTTAGTAGAGATGATGCAGTCCATTATGAACCATGTAATGTTTATGTCTGAAACTATGGAAAACTTTAAAAATTTCTTTAAATCAGAAGATATTAGTGTTCCATTCAAAGTAAGTCAGGCAGTTAAATCTATTATGGTTCTTTTAACACCTGTTTTGAAAAAAAGTAATATTGAAGTCATATATGATATGCCTGCTCAGTTTGAAAATTTAAAAGTCTTTGGGGTTACTAATGATTTAAAACAAGTTATTATGAATATTATTGTCAATGGCAAAGATTCCATTGTATCAAGAAAAGAAAAAAAACCTGAATTAAAAGGACAAATTACTATTAAAATAGACACTCATAATGATGAAAGAATTATTTTAAGCATTACAGATAACGGCTCAGGTCTTAGTGAAGAAGATTTAAGAAAAATATTTGAAATGCACTATACAACTAAAGGCTCTCAAGGAACAGGCATAGGTATGTATATGGCTCAAATAATTATAGAAAAGAAAATGAATGGCATACTTAATGTTAAAAACAGAGATGATGGAGAAAAAGGCGCACAAATTATCTTAAATCTGCCAATACATAAAGGAAAGTAGATTTATTTTATAGCCTGTGAAACAAAATCTGTAAAATTTAGATACTTCGCCTTACAGGCTAAGTATGACTAAGGTAGGGACAGGAAGTCCCGTCTGAAAGTGAG
>CAJTRV010000062.1 GCA_910578855.1 uncultured Bacilli bacterium | reverse complement strand
TCTATTATTCTACCTTATTTGATAGTAGATTTAAAACTTTGCAACAGAACCGAAATTGTGCAGTATACGATTGCCCAAGAAAACAATTATCAGGCAGCGATTCATAAATATGGTGTCTCTTACCAGCAGGTTTATGTATGGGTGAAGAAATACAAGGAATTGGGTATTGAAGGACTTCAGACGAAACTAAGAAGAGATCAGTCTGTAGAGCCATTATCTGAGGTTGAAAGATTACGTTTGGAAAATCAGCAACTAAGAAGTCGGAATGAATACCTCGAAATGGAAAAAGCATTTGTAAAAAAGTTACAGGAGCTCAGACTAAGAGGCAAAATTTCTCGTTAAGTAGAAAAGAAAGTTATTTTGTCGCTATTTTTGAGCTTCATCATTCTAAAAAATATAGTATAGACAAGCTTTGTCAACTAGCAGGGGTAAGTCGCAGTGGGTACTATAAATGGACGAAAAGAGAAAAAACGAAAGTTGAGAGAGAAACGGAGCAATTAGCTGCACAGATAAAACAAATTTTTGAAACATCTGATCGCACCTATGGTGTTGTTCGGATTCAGTGCGCCCTTAAAAGAGAATTCAACTTAAAGGTGAACATAAAAAGAGTTCGGCGTTTGATGAGAATCATGAACTTGTATCCAGAAATACGAAAAAGACGACCGAGCTGGAAAAAAGTAACACCGGTTTATACCGTTAATAATAAAATTAATCGTGATTTTATTGCAGATAGACCCAACCAAAAATGGTTTACCGATGTTAGTTATCTTTTCTATGGAAACCATCAAAAAGCCTATATTAGCGCTATTATTGACCGCTACGACATGAGCATTGTTTCCTACGTTATTGGAAAATGCAATGACAATCAACTTGTCGTGGACACAATTAACCAAGCCATGTCTAAAAACAGAGGGGCTACGCCCATCATTCATAGTGACAGAGGGTTTCAATACACTTCTAATATCTATCACCAACTAAAGGAAACCTATGGTTTTGATGTGAGCATGTCTCGAGCAGGAAAATGTTTGGATAATCAACCAATTGAATCATTTTGGGGAACTTTAAAGACGGAATATTATTATCGTAAGCAGTTTCATTCATTTGAAGCGCTAAAAGAAGGCATCAATGATTATATTGACTTCTATCAAACGAAACGATATGTTCCAAAATTTGAAGGCTTGACCCCCTTAGAATATCGTAAGAAAATATCTTAATTAGTTATAATGAACACAAATTTTTGATATACTATATATGATTGAGTCTAAATAAAAAGCGAACGAAAGGAACGTGAAAAAATGAAAAAGAAGCTAAGTACGTATCTTAGTTTATTTGTGATGTTAAGCAGTTTTCTAACAGGACCAATCAGTGCTTATGCTGAAACGGTTAATCCACAAGAAAATACAACACAGTCAACAGATATTCAAAAAGAAAACAACGAAACAGATGTAACAAATGAAGACAATAAAAATGGAGAGGAGGTTCAACAAAGCGAAAGCTCTACAACAACAACCACTGAGGAACCAACGAAAGTGCCAACAGAAGAATCAACAATTAAAGAAACCACTCAATCAACTGAAAAACAACCCAGAGCACCAACCAGAAAGAAACGAGCAACACAAGATAGTGTGATTACTTCATTTAGTATTACTGATGATAAAGGGGATCCTTTAAATCATAGCGTGACACAGTGGAGTAAATTTAGAATTAATGGGACATTTGACTTACCTAACAATACAGTGTCTGCGGGAGATACGACAACAATTACTTTACCAGAACAAATTACATTTGGGGACACTCAAGCATTTGACTTAAAAGATGAAAGTGGGAATGTTGTTGCACATGCAGTCATTGATCCTGATAGTAAAACAATTGTACTAACCTATACAGACTATGTAGAAAATCACTCAAATGTAAAGGGAAATTTCTTTTTTTATGCAAGAGTAGACACGAAAGTTATAAAGGAAAATCAAACGATTCCTGTTTCTCTTACAATTGAAAATGAAGTAGTTATTCCTGCTGGGAATATCGAGTATGAAATAGATGCACCTACAGGAGATGATGTATCGAAATCAGGGTGGTTTCAAGATGGCAGTAAGCAAGATGCCACTTTTTATATTCCAATCAATCGATCTGGAAAAGCCTTTCCGGCAGCAGTTATCCAAGATCAATTAACCATTCCTGGAGCAAAAATTGTACCCGGGAGTATTATCATTGAAAAAGGACGGTGGACATTAAATGACTCAAATACCGACTGGGTATTGAAAGATTCAAAAGATGTCACTGGAGATTACAATATTCAATTGAATGATGAGCAGAATGGCTTATCCATTGATTTCGGTGATATTTCGTCCGATGAAGGTTTTACCATTCATTACAATGTTCATTTAGATTATGAAGCATTAGATGGAGAAAAAATTACCAATCATGCTTCTTTACTTTCAGAAAAAACAGTAGTTACAGAGGTAACAAGTAATGCGACTTACTATCAAGGTGGTGGTAGCGGAGAAGGTGCAGTATTCAACATTCATCTGCATAAATCTAATGAAGATGGTGAAAATCTTTCGGGGGCAGAATTTGAAGTCATTCGTGACAGAAATCAACAGTCTTTTGGTACGATAGTCACTGATGGCTCAGGGAACGCATCAGTAGGAAATCTCTTAAAAGACAATTATACAATTAAAGAAACGAAAGCTCCTGATGGCTACGAATTGTTAGACGAGGAAATTAAAATCACTCCAGAAGATTTTGGGGGCAATAAAGAAGCATTTAAAGAAGTCATTAATAAAAAAATAGCCCCAGAAGTCACTGAAGTGAAGGGAACTAAGACGTGGGACGACAATGACAACCAAGACGGTAAACGACCAGAATCCATTACAGTGAACTTGTTAGCCGATGGTGAACAAGTCGACAGTAAGGAAGTCAAAGAAGCCGATGGTTGGAAATATGAATTTACCAACTTACCAAAATTCAAAGACGGCAAAGAGATTGTCTATACCGTAACGGAAAATCAAGTTGCTGATTACAACACAGAAATTAAAGGCTTTGATATTACGAATAGCTACACCCCAGGGAAAACCAGTGTATCTGTGACGAAGAAATGGGAAGATGCCAACAACCAAGATGGCAAACGTCCAAACAGTATTCAAGTCCAATTGTTAGCCGATGGTAAAAAACAAGGCGACGCAGTGGAATTAAACGATGCGAACAACTGGACAACCACTTGGAATGACCT
>CAJTRV010000061.1:2977-3318 GCA_910578855.1 uncultured Bacilli bacterium | reverse complement strand
CGGGTTAGAATTACCAAGGATCATCGATTACCGCAAACAGAAGAAGAATTCTTGTTATTGGAATGTGTAAAAAATTGTCAATATGATTATTTATTTGGTATTTTTTCCGAGTCAAAACAGTCAATCAATCGCTATTTCCAATATTTTGGTAATTATAAAATAACAAAACCAGCTGATGAGTTACAAGAATTTGAACCCTTCAACATAATTCCTAAGTTTTTTCAAGAAGTAATCACGAATCGATATATTATGCATAATTTAAAATTATATCCAACCATCGAAGAGGAAATTGAGAATGACTATGAATTGGTACAAAAAATGGTATCAGAATTGCCTAATGA
>CAJTRV010000061.1:0-2837 GCA_910578855.1 uncultured Bacilli bacterium | reverse complement strand
AGGAATTTTAGCAGTAATAAAGATCACTGCTGATAAGGAGATCTTGAATCCTGAGACGGTATTTGCCGAAAGTGAACAAGCATACATTGGACGATATAATAAGGATACCTTGTTTCATGTTATAACAATTTGTTGGAAAGAAAATGATAAGGAATTAAAGCGCTTAAAATATTTAGGAAATTATCCAATTAATCCCCAAGATATCCAATATATCAACGATAAAAAATATTTATCTCGTTCTCGTTCGTTAGAATTAAAAATAGATGGGCAATTTGATATTGTAAATTATAAATTATATTCATTTTAAAATAATAACATAACAAAAAACATTCAGAATCATCTGAGTGTTTTTTAAAATTCAAAGATGATACTATTAAAAAAATATGTTAAATGATATAATAGAACTATAAATTTGAGAAGTGGTGAAATACGATGATTAAAAAATTGAACATTATTTTTGATTTAATTAGTCATTTTAAAAATGCTATATTGCTACTGTTCGGGTTATTAATTGTTTCTGTTTTAGCAAAATCATTATTTCTGGCTATAGCCATAATTGTTATTTATATAGGTGCAGGACTAATGATTGTACTACAACTTTGTATATTATATCGAAAAATAGATTCAAAAATGATTGAATTAATTGTTGAAGAACAACAGCATCCCATTGCTACAGCTAAAAATGTTACGATTACTTCCCATTTTATCATAAAAGAAGGATTCTTTCCGGCTATTATTGAAGTAAAAGATATTATTTTAGTATATAGAAAACTTGTGCTTTCTTGGAATCGTTGGGCATTTGATTCAATTTTGGTTTTAGTAACAAAGCAAAAGAAAAAATATAAGTTTTTTCTAGATAGTAGTGCTCTTCCAATATTAGATGATACACCTTATTTTGAATCACTCTTAAAGGAAATGAATTCCAAAATTTTAATCGGGTATTCGATCGAAAATATTTCTCTTATTCGTAAGGAATATGGGTTTACTATAAAAAAATAATTACTCTGAAATTCATTGGATTTAACAGAAATAGGGTGATGTAAATGAAAAACAAACAACTAATTTTATTACTATTCATTTCTTTTCTGGGAATATTCGTTCTTTGCGTTCCGTTAATAAATAAGAATAAAGAAAATAAGACGAAAACTAAAATAGATGATCTTTTAACGGTTAAATATAGTAAACAAACACTGGATAACTATTTTAATGCTAGAGATGAAAAAGGTTATCGAATAAAATATGATTTAAAAACGATTAATCGTTATTTTTCGATCCAAATAATGCGACCAAATTACGGAAAAAAATATATTATTTATGCGGTGGAAGAAGGTGGACTATATTTTGTGTTTTTAGATGAACACGATTATAAATATAGTGAAGCTGTTTATTTAACCAAGGAAAAATTGAATACAAAGAATGATTTCAAGCAAATAAAAAAGAAGAAACATACGGTGAAAGACGTTGAAAAATTGAGCAAAAATTTTTATCATCCTGGTTGGACTAGTTATAAACAGTTTTCTGATACGGTATTAGATAATGGTCAAATAATGCAAGTGGAATATGAATACAGTCCATCAAAGCAAGAATTAGTTGTTTTAAAGAAAGATACAGAAAATATTGATCGTTATACACCATTCTCCTTTCTTTTGAAGGAAGATATTCTTTATATTGCAAAAGGTGATAAAAATGATTAGTATAAATTTATTTATCTCTATTATATTTCTATTATTAATTGGTGTTATTTCGATTATATTATTACAATGTATCTTACCAAAAATGTATAGACACTTTATCATACGTAATTGTTATATTTTAGCGGCAATTATTATTTTTATGATCATCATCTTGACACTTAAAATAGTTCCATTTTCGAATAGCCAACAAGTATTTGAATTTTATTTTCCGGATTACAACATTGTTGATTATATTGAAAATAATAATCATGCAATCATCATTTATAACAAGAAAGCAAGCAAGGATTCTGTCTATGATGATCGTACAATGAATCTAAACTATATAATCATTTCAAAGAAAAATTGTGCTTGGGAATTTGAATTCCCAGATATAAAAACAGTTCCATTTATTACGGATGATCATCAATTATTAATTGTAACATTTCCCATTATGAATGCCGACATAAAATATGTGCAATATTTAAATTTATCCAATAAAACCATTAAAATGATCTATGTTAAAAATAAAAAAACAAATGATTTTAGCATTCCTGTTGGTTATGATGTTACGGATCATTATTTTGCTACAATTGTAGATAATGATACTGATATATATGATATAAAAATTTCTAAATAAAAGAAAATGAAAGTAGAAAAATATATGGAAAAAAGAATTTGTCTGACAAAAACAAAGAAAAATTTTATTTTACTATTTGCTTTCTATTTTGTTGTATTATTAGTAGTTGGTGGCCTATTCTATTTTCAAAGATATCGTGAAATTGAAAAAGATATTATACCTGCTATAAAAACGTCGGAAGTATTAATAAAAAATATTGGGAAACCTAAAATTATTTTTCGAATTTCTAATATGCATGGAAGAGAAAATAAGGCTGAGGGAGAAGTAACATATTACATTAGAACAAACAAAAATAAATCCTATAATGTAAAAGTTGTGTTTATTATTGAAGATAAAACCAGAATTATGCATTACAAAATCAATAACAAAATATATTATGAAACATCATAGTAATCGGTATTCCCTATAGAGGGATTATAAAAAAATATCCTATTTTATTATATGAGGAGGTTAGAACATGGGCGTATGGGGGACAAGTATATTGCAGAATGATACTGCAATGGATGTCAAAGGAACATACTTAGATA
>CAJTRV010000060.1:390-3392 GCA_910578855.1 uncultured Bacilli bacterium | reverse complement strand
GGGTGTATTTTTCCCATATAGGGACATCTTTGTTATTCATAATACGCTCCTTTCTCTACCAATGCATGTATGAACTATAATAGTTATTTACTTACATTATATTCAATACTGATACGATTGGTAATTTTATATATCTTGTTTTAACTTATTCAAAGTTAATCATAATATCACTTTTAAGGCGTATATTAATCCATTTTTGAATGATATATATTAAACTGCTTCATATTTGTATGACTATCTTAGACATTCGGAATATTTATATGAAGGTTGTGTTAAACATTGTGACTGATAACTAAAAAAGTTTATGCTAAATAAAATCAAAATGGAGTGTTATTCTAATTTATTGATAGACAATAATTATATGAATACTAAAGATATACTTCATGTTGAAATATCGATTAATTTAAATATTACTTATGCTGAATATATTAATCAGTCATAAATTTGAACACAACTTATATGAAAAAGAAAATTTTCTAATTATTTGTTACTATCTATCCACAATATTTAAATAGTCATAAAACCAATTTAAAATACAAAACAAATACTATTTTAGGATGACTTTTATAACCTGTATCATCTTTTTTATTAGTGATTAAATGTATAATGAAATTTCGATAAAATTCATGTATCATACACAATTGAATATTTGATGACAATTTTATTGTATAAAATTGTCATATGCATTATAATTTATATATAGATAAGAGGGAGGAAAAAAGGTTAAAAGTTATTTAAAAATGTTTTAATTATTAGTAAAGAGAGGTACTTATTGAGTTTTTTACCAATTATAATTGTATAAAATTTATATTATGAAATGTGGTGACAAGTGATGGATAATTCGGAATTTAAATTAAAAATTATTAGAAGTTTAAAAAAACAATATATTACAATAGGCAAACAATCTGGTTTTAATTTACCACATATAACCGGGGATAAGATTAGTATTGCAAATACTGTTGAAGCTTTATTAATTTTAGAAATACATTACCCTAATTTTAAAAATAAAAATTATGATGAATTACAATTTATTAATTTTGATTATATCTACAATAACATTTATGTAAGTTTAAATAATATTTTGAAGTATAGCAATGAGGAACAAAGAGTTCTTGATATAGCATATTGTGGCATTGGCTTATTAATGTTTGGAAGTGATGAAGTAATTGATAATCTAGCAGAATATTTGAAAAAAAATCAATGTGATTTAGGTGGTTGGGGTCACTATATTAAAAATAGTCCCCCTGATTTGTTAGAAACATATCTAGTATCTAAATTTCTATATAGATATGATAATAATTTTAGATTAAATATTCCAAAATGGATGTATGAATTACCTAAAAATGCAGATGGAACATGTTTTTCACCAAAAAGCGAAAATAATACAAATAATAGAATTTCAATTGAAGCATTGACCCTTTTTTCATATACTTTTGAAAAGTATTATAAACAGACGGTTGATACTGAATATAAATATAGTATTAATAAATATTTTAAAGAAAACATAAAACATATAATAAACGCAGAAGAAAATTTTTTTATTAAACACCCAATTTCTGATTATTCTGTATTTTCATTTGGATTAGCAGCTTATTTAGTTAAAGATATTAACGAGCCTTTTTTCAATGATTTGGATATATGTGCTAGAATGACAGAAGATTTTATGAATATAATAAAAAATATTCCATATGCATTAGAATTGTCTAGATTAGTTTTTATAATTAAAGATTATTATGATCCATTTAAACAAAAATCAATAGTATCAAACCATCTTTCGTTATCAAATAAAAAAATTGAACAGTTAGAGCTTTCCATAAATGAACAATTAAAAAATACTAATTCACTAATTGAAAAAATGTCATTTGAAATTACAGTGTATATTTTATTAATACTATTAATAATTGCATTATCTTATTTTTTTATTAATACAGCTATAGTTAACCTATTACCAGAATTAAAATATAAAAATTTAGTTATTAACATTGGAGCAACGATTGTACCACTAATCATGGGAATATGTGATATTTTGTCAAAAATTGTAAAACTAATTTTTAGGGTCTATTCTAAAATAAGCTTAAAAACACCATATATCCAACAGAAAAAGGAGAAAAAGATAAATGAATAAAATTAATTTATTTAAACCTGGGTTAGTAATATACTGCTCAAAGTCACATGACGGAAATATGTCAAAAAAATATGGTAATGATGAAATAGTTCAGGAAAATATTAATAATTTTTTTTGTGATATAAAAATTGACAAAAAATATTGCCAAAACTATCATATCTTAAATAGTGATACTATATGTACATTTGACGAACTAGCTGATTATAATTTCAATACTGATGCTGTCATTATTACAAAACCCAATCAATATGTATATTTAGCATTTGGTGATTGTATACCCTTTGTAGTGTATGATAATAACAAAAATATTGTGGGATTTGCCCATTTAGGTTGGAATAGCATATGTAAAAAGCTTCATATTAAATTATTACAAGAATTATTAAAAACATATCAGTCAAAAAAAGAAAATTTGATGGTATATTTTGGACCATCTATTTCTGCTAATTCATATGCATTTCCAAATCCAGCACAAAAAAACATGGTAGATTGGAAAGAGTATATACGCTTTGAAAACAATCTATATTATATAGATTTGGTAGGATATATTATCAACGATATAAAAAATTTTGGAATTAATGAAACTAGAATAATAAATAATAATATTGATACCGCAACTAACAAAAATTATTTTTCTCATTATAGAAGTGTTCATCAAGGTATTCCTGAAGCACGCTTTATATTTGGCGCAGGATTAAAAAATAAATAATTGTTATAAAAAGTGCAATATTGCGCTTTTTTCATGTCCTAAACTTGTACCAATCAAGGAAGTATAGGCATATAGTTTACTACCACACTCCAACCCCTTATATGTCGCTATACTCGAAATAGGGGTCTCGGCCTTGGTTACCCGAGACCCCTATTTCTCATCATGTTTATT
>CAJTRV010000060.1:0-368 GCA_910578855.1 uncultured Bacilli bacterium | reverse complement strand
GTAGTTGTTTGAGTAGGTAGTTGTAGTAGTGTGGTGTGTTTGATGGGTTGGTTGTTGTTGGGCGGTCGACTCTAGCCCGTTATGGCGGTTCTATTTTTTTATGTTTCTTTTATGTAGGAGGGGGTTTATTCTTCTATTTTTTGTATCTTTATCGGGCTAGAGGTTCTTGGTGTTTATTAGTTTATTTTCGGAGTTAATACTGTCTCCAATTTTCGCAAATTTTTCTTTCGACCGCCCGTGAAAAATTTGCGAAAGCTCTGTTTCTTAGATTCTTTTGGGATACCTTGTAATAGACCTTAATGGATTGTTCTGTTTACTGTGCCGTATAGACATTTGTTTATTCTGAACGACGGTTACACTGAAGGCGT
>CAJTRV010000059.1 GCA_910578855.1 uncultured Bacilli bacterium | reverse complement strand
TTGTCGGTATTCTCATCGGACGATGGATTTATAAAGGTATCTGGGATGGTTGGGGTTTGCATATTTTGTATGACACAGTGATGGAAATACAGCCTAAACATCCTTATGGGGCAGTCGTTCTTGGATTAGGTGGTTTTGGTTTAATCGGTGCTGGAATTTATGGCAGTTTTCGATTAATGTATACCGCTTCAACATGGTTTGATCAACGTCCAAAAATTTTCAAAAGAATCTTTCCGAAAAAATAGAGAGTGAGGGGATATTTTGGTTTTAGATAATAAATTAGGCTTAACCAATTCAGCAGAATTAGCCAAACAAGAAGAAATCTTAACGAAAACGAGAGCCAAAGAGTTGTTTGAATCTGGGAAACTGGATGAACTGGAAATCGGGACGTTTAAAGGCTTATCTGATATTCATCAGTTTCTATTCCAAGATATTTACGATTTTGCAGGGAAAACTCGAGAAGTGAATATTGCGAAAGGGAACTTTCAATTTGCGCCACGTATTTTTTTAGCGCAAACACTTGAATATATTGATAAATTATCTCAAGAAACATTCGATGAAATTATTGATAAGTACTCGGATATGAATGTAGCCCACCCGTTTAGAGAAGGCAATGGCCGTGCAACTCGGATATGGTTAGATCTAATTCTTAAAAATAAATTAGGTAAAATCGTAGATTGGAATCAAATTGATAAGGATGAGTATTTAAATGCCATGATCCGTAGTACAGTCAGTACCAATGAATTAAAGTATTTGATTCAAGAAGCTTTGACCGATGACCTAGGTAAAAAACAATTCTTTAAAGGAATTGATGCGAGTTATTATTACGAGGGCTATTACGAAATTAAAACAGAAGATCTATAAACACGTATAAACACGATTTAAAGAAACAGACTGCTCAATATAAAACTTGAGCAGTCTGTTTCTTTTTTTTTGGATGATTTTGACCTTTATTTTTACATTTTTGAAAAAAATAAAAAAAGGCGAAGCCTATATATATTTATCTTATATATTTTAATCTTTTGTTCTTTTGCGTGAAAAAAAAGTCAGTGTTTACAAGGATGTTCAGTTTTTTATAGCACCAAAAAACAATGCTTATAGCACCAAAAAACAATGCTTATAGCACCAAAAAACAATGCTTATAGCACCTTTATTATTTTATTTGGTGCTATATTGTGGTATAATAAAAGCATGAAGAAATTCCAGTCAAAGAATTTTTCTTCATGCTTAGCCAAACCACTCATAAAAGGAGTAGTTCTCATGGAAATTATAACAAAAAAATACCCTTATAACAATTACCAAGACAATGAAAGGACAGTGTGTTCTTTGAAAGAAATTGAGAAACGAAAAATTGTCGAACATAACGACCTGATTACAAGCGTTGCTAAAATGGATAAAACGCCCTTAAAGATTTTTGAATTAGCCGTGTCTTGTATTGATACGGAAAATCTACCCAAAGACAATATCATTTATTTATCAAAAGCTGAACTCTTTACTTTTTTTAAAGTAGACGATAATGGGAAACATACCCGTTTTAAAGAAGCCATTTCAAAAATGCAAGAACAAGCATTTTTTGAAGTCCGAGAAGAAGCAGGCAAGGGCTTTAAATTCAGACGGATACTACCCATTCCAACAGTTGAATGGACTGACTATGACGATAAGGTCATGATACGGTTTAATCAAGATATTATGCCTTATCTAATTGAGTTAAAGCAGAATTTCACGCAATATGCCCTATCTGACCTTATAGATTTAAACAGTAAGTATAGCATTATTCTTTATAAATGGTTGTCGATGAGTTACAACCAATATGAGCATTACAGTGCCAAAGGCGGACGGAGAGCGGAGCAAGTGGAAGCCTACCGCAATCCCTCCATTTCAATGCAAGAATTACGAACTATAACTGATACGACAACAAAATACGAACGTTTCACTAAATTTGAAACAAGAGTTCTAAGAGAACCGTTAGAAGAAATCAACACTCATACACATTTTAACGTGACCTATGAGAAAGTCAAAAAAGGGCGTTCGATTGATTCTATTGTCTTTCATATCACGAAGAAACCAGTCGCACGAAATGACTTCTACAAGCTGGAAGAACAAGACCCTATTTATTTGCAGGATAAAGCAGAAAGAGAAGGCAAACAACAAGTCTTATTTACTAAAGCTATGCAAAGTCCTTATACAAAGTTATTAGGCGAAAAATGGTTGATTAATTTTTCTGATACACAAGATATACCAACTATGGTAGGACTTTTAGAAAAAGTTTATCCACTCTATGACGAGTTGAAAGAAGCAAGGGGCTTAAAAGGCGTAGAAACGCACCTCTCATACGTTGCAAGCAAACAAGAGGGGTATTCTAAACGAAACGTTGTTAAGTACCTTAAAACGGCAATTGAGGGTTATTTACCAACCGTTGCTTTACAAGACCTCGAACAACCTGAACGAGCCAACTATAAAAAGCCAAGAAGTTTAGAAGAAGTGGCAAAGGACTTTTTACCAGACTATCAGAACGAAACTAGCGAAGCGGAAAAAGAAGAATTGAGACGATTGAAAGCAGAAATTGATAAAAAGTTACGTGGCGAGGGCTTAGACCATGAGTGAGAATTTAAAAACTATTAAGGAGCTTGCAGACGAATTTAACGTATCGAAACAAGCGGTTAGGAAAAGATTAACCGAAGAATTTAGAGCAAACCATGTGGAAACCGTTACTAGTAACGGAGTGAAAACTTTAGTAGTAACCTATACTGGATATATGTTGTTAAAACAACATTTCACTACTAGTAATGTTACCGGTAACGACAAGGTAACCGATACTAGTAACCCCACAACTGGTGATTTATCTGTAGTTAAAATACTAGAACAACAGTTATTTGTTAAAGATAAGCAACTAGAAAATAAAGATAGCCAAATATCGCAAATGCAAAATCTTTTAGACCAACAACAACGTCAAGCCTTACAGGATAAAAAATTACTAGAAGAGTATAAATCAGAAATCAATGAATTGAAAGCTCTTAAAATGCCTCAGGAGGATATGAAAGATGGCTCGTCGATAAGGGGTGAGGCGCAGGAAGAAATTGAACGACTGAAAGCTCAATTGAAGTTATCAGAAGAAGAACGAAACAAGGCAAAAGAAAAAGAGCCTGTAAAAACAGAATCTAAAAAATGGTGGCAACTATGGAAATGAGGGGAATCAAATGAGTCATTCGGAACAAATGATTGAAAACCAGTTCATACAGATCTTAAGTGAGAAAGAAAATCAGTGGACTTATCGTCCGGACTTGAAGTCGGAAGAAGCACTTTGGCAAAACTTTAGAGGCCATTTGAACCGAATAAATTTAGCAGTATTGGAAGAACAACTATTAACGGATAAAGAATTTAAGCAAGTCAAAGTCGAGTTTTCACGTTTGACCGGAACACCTTTTTTAGCTTCTCAATGGCTTAGAGGAGAAAACG
>CAJTRV010000058.1:1935-3502 GCA_910578855.1 uncultured Bacilli bacterium | reverse complement strand
TATAAATAGAGACTGTTCACACGATATATAAATTGTATATTCAGTTCTTTGAAGCTTTTAAAAATAAAAAATATGGTCTCTGTAAAAAGATTTTAGACTTGAAAAAAGCAGAATATTAATATATAAGTAAAATAAAAAGTAATTTGTACTACAATATTAATTTTTTTGTATTAGAAAGAAGGAATAATGAAACAAGTAATTTTTTTAATAGATGTTGGTAACGCAAAATTTTTAATAGATAATGTTAATAACAAATATAAATTGCCCTCACTAGAATATCAAAAAGATATTAAAAACATTAATGATGATTTTTTCAAAAAATATAATATTACAATAAAAGAACAGAGTTTAGAGATATTAAAAGATACTGATAATTATATATTGATAAAAGCCCATACTGATAATTTTACGAAAAATAAAAAATACAAATGCGAAATATTAAAAGAGGCGTATGAAATAATCACTGACCAACTCCATAAAAGCATATTATTAGATATAATTTGTAATATATTTTTTGAAACAATAAATGATTCTTTTTGGTTAGGAATAATATTAACAGTTGAAGATAAACTCAAAGATTATCAAATGAAAAATATATTATCATCATTCTTATTATTTTATTCCTCTATATTTTGTCAAGAAATTGTTCAATATAAATTGGGAAAAATTGTAAATCAAAAACTTACAAATAAAATGCTAAAGAAAATGAGAAATTCATATTTAAAAGATTGTCCTTTATATGATTCCAAGAATATTAAAAAAATAATCGACGAAATGGGAATAGATTTTGATAAAGAAGGAATATTTGATATTGTGTTAAGTTTAGCTAATGACGAACTTATCGATATTAATAGTCGAAACTGGAGTATTAATAAAAGTAATAATTTTGAAATATACAATGGCATAATAGTTAGTCCTAGAAAGTGGATAAAAAATCAATTATCAAAAGAATTAAATGACTCGATTGAAGAGCTAAGAAATTATTTTATTGAAGAATTTATAGAAAGATTTAGAAAAATTAAAATTGTTCCAAAATCTTATTCTACAAAAAAATTGTTTAGTATAGATTTATCATATAATGAAAAAGTGTATATATTACAAAGAATTGGATTAATAAAAACAATTAAACTAATTGATGATATTTTAGGAAATGATAAATTTGCTATAAAAACTGACGATAATGATATTTGTTTAGACTTTAATGTTTTTTTTATAAAAATTAAAGCAACATTGATTGAAATGATTTGGAATGATAGCAAAAGTAATAATATACCTTTTTTAGAAGAAATGTTAAATAATTTGCCAAGTGAATTGGACACACAATTCTTTATCATTAACAGAAAATGCAGAGACAATATACATTATGGATTCTATAATAGTATAAAAAATAATGAATATGAACTTTTAGAAAAAAATCAAAATATTTATATAAATTATATTATTAATGAATTGAATAAAAAAATTGTATATGTTTTTGATAGAAGATATAACATAAATATAAAAATAGCTAATTTTTTATATAAATTCTTTAATAAAAAACAATAAAAGTATCAAAAATTTTATTTTG
>CAJTRV010000058.1:0-1874 GCA_910578855.1 uncultured Bacilli bacterium | reverse complement strand
ATTGAAAAAGTCTATCAGCATTATAAAAATTCAAACTTTGCTATTTTAGTCACATAATTGGAATTTTTATAACACGATTAAAATGTTTAAATAAACTTTTTCAAAAGTTTATGGTATTTGTTGTTCTTTGTAAAAAGATCACAACAAATATAAACATTTAATCGTGCTAAAAAGGGTTATTAGGGAAATATGTTCCCTAATCATACAGAAACTCTGTGAGCTTCTAGTATGTTAGAAACTTGAAGTGACCCACAAAAGTTGGACAAGTTCTATGCTACATTAGGGTAATATTCCATTCTGTACTGAATTGGACTTTTACCATTTAGCCTTAACTTAATTCTACTATTATTGTAGTAATAAATATAATCATCAAGTTCTTGCTTGAATTGATTTATACTTTCAAATTCTTTTGCATAAAAGAATTCGGATTTTAATATACTAAAGAAATTTTCGGCACATGCATTATCCAAGCAGTTGCCTTTTCTAGACATGCTTTGTATTATTCCTTTATTTTTTAATATATTTTGATAACGTTCTAATTGATATTGCCAACCTTGGTCTGAATGTAATATTAAATTTGAATTGTCTGGAATTCGTTCAAACGCTTTGTCTAACATATCTTCAATTTGTTTGAAGAAAGGTCTTTCTGAGAGATTATAACTTACAACTTCACCATTATATAAATCTATAATTGGTGATAAATAAAATCTTCTATTTAACAAAGCAAATTGTGTAATATCTGTAACCCATTTTTCATTTGGTTTATTTGCTTTGAAATTACGATTTAAAAGATTTTTAGCAACAAGACCAAAATTGCCTTTATATGAACGATACTTTCTAATTTTAACAAAAGATTGTATCTTAAGCTCTTTCATAAGCTTATATACTGTTTTTCTGTTAATTTTATAACCTCTATTATAAAGTTCTAAAGTTACTCTACGATAGCCATATCTCCCTTTATTTGAATGATAAATTTGCTTAATAACATCTTTTATTTCTGCATATTTATCTGATTTTGATAGATTGCTTATAACATAATAATATGTACTTTTTGATAATTTTGCTTTTTGTAATAGAGCCGTTATTTTGTATTTATGCCTTAATTCATAAACGGCTAATGCTTTTTCTTTTTTTGTTGGTTGATTCTTTTTTGAACTAAGGCATCTAATTTTTTTAAGTAATCGTTTTCCATTCTTAAATCTTCGATTTCTTTTAAAAGTTCTTCTTTGCTTTTATCTGTTAAATCTGAAGTGTTTGGTGTTGAGCTTTTTCTCATTCTTTTATTTCGTTTTACTTGCATACCATCAATTGCTATTGAACGGTTATTTAACAAGTATTCACGACCTTTCTCATTATACATTTGCTTCCACAATGCGATTATCGTTGAAGATGGCAATTTAAAATGCATACGTGTCTTTTCCAAAGATAAGTGGTTTGCATACATATATTCTACTACGTCAACCTTAAAATTTCCATCATATTTTCTAATTTTTTGTGGTTTTAAGCCATCTTCACCACAATTTCTGTAAAGATTACACCAAACTCTAATTTGTTCCTGATGGATTTTGTAATGCTGAGATGCTTGAGAATATGAATGTTTACCTTCAAGAACAAATTTAACAATTTCTAGTTTTAATTCAAAAGGGTGTCTAAACATACTAATTGAACCTCCATTTCATACTAATTTTTTGTCCAATATTTTTGGTTCACCTCAAACTTTTCCAAAAGCAGATTATATTATGGCTTTTGGGTGAGTTCCATTGCAATTTTTAGAAAGGAAATAATTTAATGAAAAAGATACATTTTAAAGATTTTAAAAATCAACTTGATTCAGTAAATGAATTTCAAATAGTTTATTTAAAAAATTATGAACT
>CAJTRV010000057.1 GCA_910578855.1 uncultured Bacilli bacterium | reverse complement strand
TAAATAAATTTTATCATTCTTTTTATTTAGTGTGAACCTTAAAGGTATTATAATCCATTCTAACCCTTTTTCTTAACACTAACACCAAGGCCATCCCCAATGGTTAAAAAAGTCGTATCAAATTCTTCATTTTCCTCTAGAAAAGTAATATAAGCATTGATTTTACGAATCAAGCTCCGCAAGTTACGACTGGCAATCGGCTCCGTAGAATGGGTTAGGCCATGGAACTCTAAATTGTCAGAGATGACTGTTCCGCCAATTACCAATTGATCTTTAAACCGCTCAAAAAACTTAATATACTGACTCTTAGCAGCATCGATAAAGATCAAATCATAAAAACCTGGAACCGTTACATCAAAGGCATCCCCATAAAGAACCGTTATCTGATCTTCCAAGTGGCATGCTTCAATATTAGCTAGTGCCATTTGATAACGTTCTAGATCACGTTCAATCGTCGTCACATGAACCTTGGGATCAACAAGCGCCATCTTGATCGCCGAATACCCAATCGCACTTCCAATTTCCAAGATTCGCCTACACTTGTGCGCTTCAATATAACGGGTGAGATAATCAATTCCATCTGGTAACATAATTGGCACCTTATGTTCCTTTGCATAGGCCTCTATTTCCGCTACTCGAACGTGTACCATAAACCTTCCTCCTGTAATTTTTTTATAATAGCACTATGTTCACTACTATTTCTCGTAAAATATACTTTTCGATTCTTGTCCGCCACAAAGTAATAATAATCATTGGCTTCAGGATCAATCGCCGTCGCAATCGCATCGATACTTGGGTTACAAATTGGACCAACTGGTAATTTTCCCGCCATTGCTACACTTCGGGTATTATAGGCATTGACTGCATCCAACTCAGATTGATAAAGATCTCGTTCACCGATATTGATTTTAGCCGCATAATACGTTGTCACATCACTACCGAGTGTCATCTTCTCGGCCAAGCGATTATAAAATACCCTTGCTACCTGCTCGCGGTCACTTTTACTCACCGCTTCTAACTCACTAAGTGAGGCAATGGTCATAATTTGATGGATACTATATTGATTCATTCCACTAGTAAGACTAGTTTTATAAGGCGTAAGCTGGCGTTCCATTTCATCCAACATCTTTTCGATGATATCGGAAACTGAAGCCTCGGCTGCAAATTGATACGTATTAGGATATAAATACCCCTCTAATGAATAATAAATATCTTTCTGTTTAATCTCATTTGATAAAAACCAATACTTCGCAATCAATTGATCTAAATAAGTCTCATTGGTAAGTGCTTGATAAAAATCATTCGCTGTATTATTCGTCTTCTCTTCGATGATATCAGCCATTTGGCGAATATTAAGTCCCTCTTTAAAGGTCACAGAAATGGTATCATCATTCGCTGGCGATTGTTGTAATTCATGAATAATCTGCCGCAACGTCATATTGCGTTTCAAAAAATGACGACCCGCTTTTAAAGAAGAAGTTGGCTTCTTCACTTTAATATAAATCTTATAAGCAAATTTTGAACGAATGAGATTCTGTTTTTCTAAAAACGCCCCTATGGAAGAATAAGTATCTCCCGCTTCAATAATAATTGGAATATTGGTGTCATCGCTACTTACTGGTTTCGTCAGAAACCCAAATACGGAACAGCTAATTAAAAGAAGCGCAAAAACACAAATACTGAAAGCAAGGATTCTTCCATTGCGATTTAATCTTATTTTTTTCTTTTTCTTCATTACACACTAAAAGGCGAGCTATTATTGCTCGTCATTCTGTTCTGCTAGTTGTTCCTTGGCCTGTTCCTGAATCTCATTTAAAATTGTTTCGATAATTTTCCATTCTTTTTCAGTCTCGATTGGTTCTAATACTGTTGGTTCAACATCTGGTTTATAAATGGCAGCATAGACTTTAACATTCCCCTCTTCATCAGTTGTATTATCGGTATATACCATATAATTTTTCTTCGTCTCATCTGATTCAAAAGTAAATAATACCTCAAATTCTACTTCTTTTCCATTTTCATCTGTTACTTTAAACGTCATCTTTTCATCCATATCTCTTATCTCCCTTTCATTTTATCTAAGTATGTCTGTAGTATAATATTGGCTGCCAAACTATCAACCTTGGCTTTCCGCTTCTTTCGTGACATATCAGCCGCAATCATATAGTTTGTCGCTTCCACGGTCGATAACCGTTCATCCTGTAATACGACAGCAATACCCAAATAAGCTTCCAACTTTTGTTGGAACATCATCGTCGCCTCACCCCGAGGTCCGATGCTATTATTCATATTTTTCGGTAGACCTAGTACAACCGTTGTCACCTGAAATTCATCAACCAAAGCTTGAATTTCTGGTAACAAGGAATCATAATCTTCATCAGCAAAACGAATCGTCTTAAGCGTCGAAGCAATGGTTGCCGTTGTATCAGATAAGGAAATACCCAACGTTCTCGTTCCTAAATCTAGACCCAAACAACGCATCATATCACCTCTACCCTATTAGAATACAATTTTATTTTAACATGAATTCACCATTGAATCAATCTTTTTACGACATTAATCACAATTTACTAAAATTTTTAAAGTAGCGAAAAAAACTTCTTCACCAAAAGATCATTCATGATCTTGGATCTTATTCCAAAACAAATGACCATACAATATATGGTCACTCATTATTAAAAATTTCGTTATTCTTGACTTAAATATCATTCATAAAACGCATCCAGTAAATTATCGTCATCCTGACCAAACCATATTTTACTTGGGCTATAAGAAGAATGACTAACACTTTTATATTGTTCTAAGGTACCAGATGGCACCTTGATCGTATTAGCACCATTATAAGGAAAAACCCCAACTCCTACACTAGGAACAGTTCCTAAAAACTCTACATGAGTCAAGGTTGTAACATTAAGTGCATAATTCCCAAGAGAATTTAATGTAGGAGGAAACGTAATCGAGGTAAATTGATTGTTAGCAAATGCTGAATTCTTTATCGTTGTTAATTGATCTGGCAATTCAATCTCCAATATTCTACATGCAAAGAATGCTTGTTCACCAATTTCCTTAACATGATTAGGAATCACAACCTTCGTTCTCTCGGCCCCTGCATAGCTATTTAACCTACTTTTATCTTCCGTTCCATCACTATTTCGATTGTAGATGAACGCTTGGTCTGAAGGTAACTGATTATCAGCAAAAGCACTAGATCCAATACTCGTAACGCTAGAAGGAATGGTAATTTCCGTTAACGCATTCCCGCGAAAGGCACCAGAACCTATCGTTTTCACAGAATTTGGTAAATGAAGTTGCTTTAGTGGGTTATATGTAAAAGCAGTACCATGGATTTCCGTTACCGTACTAGGAATCGTAACACTGGTTAATCCCATGTTAAAAAAAACAATCGCGCCTATTTTTGTAATGGTACGCCCATTAAGTTCCCTAGGAATATTGACATCAAAAATTTCACTATACCCATTGGTATTGTTTTTTCCGCATAAATATTTGGTTATTGTCTCACCCGTTTCGT
>CAJTRV010000056.1 GCA_910578855.1 uncultured Bacilli bacterium | reverse complement strand
GTAGATTTGATGATGGATAATCGGAAATTATCTGTTGGATTTGTTTGTTTTGAACTAAGAATAATTGATAGTTATCCGTTGGATTTTCTGAAAGGTAAAAATGTGGAATGCCATTAGCATTCTTTATGGAGGTAGTACATGAAATTTAACGCCTATGCTAAATTAAATATATTATTAAATATACACGGCAAATACTTCAACGGATATCATAGCATTGAAAGTATAATGATACCAATTAGCCTATGTGATATACTAGATATAGAGATCATTACCACTTCCAATGATATAATTATCCAATCAACAGATTCTTCAATACCAACAGATGAACGTAATATTTTATATAAATGTGGAAAATTATTTCAGAAGCATTTTGATATTTCAGATGGTTTTAAAATAATTTTAGACAAAAAAATTCCTGTACAGTCCGGTCTCGGAGGTGAAAGTACAGATGCCGCATGTTTTATGCATTTTTTAAATAATAATTATAACTTAACTCTTTCATATGAATCCATGTTTTATTTTGGAAGACTTTTAAGTTGGGATGTTCCTATATGCTATCTCAAAAAATGTATATATATCCATGATAAGAAAGAAATCTGTGAAATATTAGATATAAAATCTAAATTACTCTTTTTGTTAGTTATGCCTGAATTTGGTATTAGCACAAAAAAAGCATTTGAAAATTTAGATAAAATAGAGCATAAGAATGTCGAAGCATATCCCTTAATAAATGCTCTATTAACTTATCCTAATCAAGTTGGATTATATGTACATAATTGTTTTATCCAAGCAGAACCTCGATTGTTGAAAGAGTATTCTAATTTTAAAAAAATATCCAAACAAATAGGATTTGATGGCGTTTCCATGACAGGAACAGGTTCATGTTTCTTTTTTATAACCACTAAAGAGGATATTTTAGTAAAAGGGTATAATTATTTTAAAAATTTATACCCTTTCGTTTCTACAGCAACTCAAGTTTTATAAAAACATTAGGCTTGCTGTAGAAAACTCGTCATGCTCTAGCTTTTCTAGTTCTTTAATAATGTAATTATAGCCCAAGTTTCGGCACTTTCTTTTTAATTCATTGCAATTATC
Organism: uncultured Bacilli bacterium; assembly: GCA_910578855.1. Taxonomy (GTDB): domain Bacteria; phylum Bacillota_I; class Bacilli_A; order RF39; family UBA660; genus MGBC107952. The sequence continues at coordinate 2,479 of CAJTRV010000056.1, read as the reverse complement.
AGTATTAATACTACCCATTTGCATATAGTTACATTCTAAACGTATTAAATCCGTGTGCAACTTTCCCCATGTGTGAAAATATTTTAAATATATACCATTTGCAATTTCGAGATGATTTGTTACTGATGTATAATTTCCAACTTCTAATTCTATCATTGCTAATCCTAATTCTGTATGTGCAATCCAAGGTTGTATTCCTAGTTCTATAAACTTTTTTTGGCATTCCATATATAATTGTTTTGATTGTTCAAACAACTTCAATTTACGATATATTTCAGCCTGTGAACATTCAATGTAATTTAGATACCGAGTATAATCATTATTTTTAGCAATTTCAAAACCAAGTCGACAATTTTCATCAGCAAAATAAACATCTTCAATAGCCAGACAGTAATCCGTTTTTTTTCTCAATACACGACATTTTAAGTCATCAAACAAATACGTCTCTGCTATATCCAATACTTCTTTAAAAATATCTTTGCATTCTTCAAAATTTCCTTTTTCAAATAACATATTCCCCTCTGTATATAGCAATTCCGCATATTGATGTGGAAAAGAGGTCTTATCAATGAATGGCTTAATTGTAGTTATTGCATTTAGTGTTTCGTTTAATGAAATATATACCATCTGGTGTTTTAATTTTTTTACATATAATTGTAATAAATTCTTAGTAGTAGAAATTTGATTAATAGAAAACTGTTGTAAAAAAATGTCTATATTATTAACGGCTTCTTTAAAATTACCATTTAACATTATCATATCGGTATATATTTCATATATTTCTACACATTGAGAATACTCAATATACGAAAAAACATCGGATAAAACATCATACAAATAGGCGGACTCCCCACGGTACTGCATATTCTTAAAATACTCAGAAAAATTATCGCAAATATACTGTACATAATCACTTTCTGACAAACAAAATTTTAGATGGTGTATACATTCCTTTATTATTAGTTTTTTTCTATCATAAACATGGCATTCTTGTAACAAGTTATAATAATAATCACAAAGAGATTTATTGACCTCTTTATATAAATCTGCTGCAATTGTTTCTAATAAATCTTTTCGCATAATTTCATGAATATGATAGGTATTGTTATCCATTTTAGATACAAACGAAAATTTGTTAAAATCTTCGAACATTGTTACTGGATAACCTGTAGGAAAATGTAAGAGTAAATACTTAAATATCATAAAATCATAAAATCTCGGAATGGAAAGGATATTAATTACAGCAATTTCCTCTGCTTGCAAATATTTAAAGAAACATGCTAAGATTTCTCTGGCATTATTTGCAAACAAATTCGCTTGGGGAACTATATTTTTATTTTTCATTTCCATATAGGTATCTGCTAATAAATCCAACTGATAAGGATGTCCCATGCTTACTAACACCATCCGTTCGCGAATATCAGTCTCATGTATGCCACATTCTTTTAGAAAAGTATCTGCATCATTATCTTCAAGTTTTTCAATTAAATACTGTTTTAAATAATTATTCCAGTCACTATCAAGAGTCGTCCAATCTAAAAATTCACGTCCACATATCGTAAAAAGTACTCCTGGAAGCTGTGAAATAAGCTCTCGAACAAATTGATCCTGGCTAAACTTAGTAATATCATTTTTTATTTGTCCCCACAAGGCTTCATATGTATCTAAAAATATAGCAATAACTTTATTACTTTCTTTTTGCATATATTTTTTCAAATCATATGCAAAGAAAGCGGGCAATAATTGCTCGCATCGTGATATATCTAATAGCTCCATCTCTTTTAAATCATCTTTTAACTCTGTATTTAGGTGCAATTTTTTGTATGCGGCACTATATATTTTATTTACCATTCCAGGAAGTATGCCGATGATTCCCAACCCATCTATTACACTTAAAATATCCGCAACAAATCCCATATTTTCATCAATAACATTATATTCATTGTAAGTTAGAGTTAAGTCTTTATGCGTTTTTTGGAAGTAGATTGCATACGCTAACCCAAAATGATAAAACATAATGCCATTATGCTCGAAACTTTTTGCAAGCTCTAAAAGAAGTTTAGCAGGAGTATGGTTAGAAATATTAGCAAAATCTGCACAAGAATAAATAATATCTGAATGGTTTACATCTATTACATGGCAAAGTTCTTTTTGTAAACTACTTTTTCCAATTCCACCAATTCCATAAAAATTCAAAATATGATATTGGGCAATATTTTGAGAATTTTCAGATTTAATACTATTTATCTCATTCCAAAAAACGTCTTTATATACAATTCTATCTGTAAATTTTTTATTAGCTGAATATCGTCCTTCATTTGCATGTCCTATATATATTTTAGGTTCTATGGCCATTTTTACTCCTTTATCTATCATAGATTAAAAATTCTATGGATGCTGACATTTTAATACTATTATTAAATCTTTTCCTTGAATTGATTTGGCAAAAATCCAACGGATAACTATCAATTATTCTTAG
>CAJTRV010000055.1 GCA_910578855.1 uncultured Bacilli bacterium | reverse complement strand
TGGTACGCATTAAAGGAGTATCATAATCCTGAGGATAAGAAGTTGTTAGAACGATATGGGCTAACAACGAAAAAAAATGGGTATGATATTGATGTTTTAGCGATCGAAAAAAGGGATGAAGAAATAAAAAGGAAGGGTTATCCTGAAGGCAGTACAATTCCAATATTTATTTCTGAAATGAGGAATATCTTTAAATTAACAGATGATTTTGATGTCCAATTATATTGTCAGACTCATGCGGATGATACACGGGAAATGGTAATAAAATTTTACAATAAGGCAATCATTCCTTCAGATCAAAGATACTATCTTAGGTGCTTAGACAGTAAGGACAATAAGGAACTGTTTGACTTTCTGATTCACGAATTAAAAGAACATCTAAAAATGGAAAATAATTATTATGGCATGGTTGTTAGCTCTGGTAGTTATTTTGCAAATGTTTATAGCAAAAAATTTAAGGATGAATATATAAACTTATTTCTCGATGAAACTTTACCTGTAGATGTGCGAATTTATATTTCAATACCAATTGTTAATTTACAGATCTCAGGGTTAGAATTATATATGTCAGAGATACTTAAAGTTGGAAATAATCCTTTTGTTATTCAAGCATTACGATATTTAAGCAAGAGTAAAGATGTAGAAGAGTATAAAGAAATATTTGAACAGTATAAGACAGATGGTGATGAGGAAATTAGAAGATATGCAAGAGCTGGCCTAAAAAAAATACAAGTGAGAAAGAAAAATTAACTTAAGAGGATAACGACTATTTATGAATTATTTTGGTTCTTAGATGAAATATGATATAATGTGATATATGTTTGGAGGGATACTATGGCAAAAAAGAATTTATTAACGGGAATGCGCCCAACAGGAAAAGCCCATATTGGTCATTATTTTGGAGCTTTAGAAAATTGGGTAGCACTCCAACATAATTATCATTCGTATTTTGAGATTGCTGATGTGCAGGCTTTAACCGATAATTTTAATAATCCCGAAAAAGTTCGGGCTAATGTTCGAGAACTTGCCATTGATTTATTATCAGTGGGAATTGATCCAACCAAAGCGACGATTTTTATTCAATCATTCATTCCGGAGATTGCTGAACTTACGGTATATTATTCTAATCATGTGACGATTGCTCGCCTCCAACGGAATCCAACTGTTAAACATGAAATCAAGCAAAAGCAGGAATTGTTTGGAATGCGTGGTGAAGGAGTGACATATGGATTCTTAGGATATCCCGTTAGTCAAGCAGCTGATATCACTGCGTTTCGTGGTGAAGTTGTTCCAGTGGGTGAAGATCAATTACCACTATTAGAACAATGTCGGGAAATTGTTCGTAAATTTAATCATACTTATGGGGATACGTTGGTAGAACCGGATGCGGTATTGACTGAGCATAAACGGATTAAAGGGTTAGACGGTAATGAGAAAATGGGAAAGAGCCTAGGTAATGCGATTTTTCTAGCTGACTCTAAAGAAGAAGTAACGAAAAAAGTCATGGCTGCAGTGACGGATCCAGCCAAAATTAGAAAAGATGATCCGGCCAATCCCGAAATCTGTATGGTGTACTATTATCACCAGTTGGTAAGTAAGGAAGATTTACCAACAATTTGTCAGGAATGTAAGGCTGGCCATCGTGGATGCGTTGCCTGTAAAAAACAGTTGGTTGAAAATATGATGACGTTCTTAAAGCCAATGCAGGAAAAGAGAGCTTATTACGAGGCTCATCCTGAAGAAGTGGATGCGATTTTACTAGAAGGCACTAACCGTGCTCGGACAGTCGCCCAGGCGGTAATGAAAGAGGTTCGTCAGGCGATGAAAATTGATTATTTTGAAGAAGATTAATTCTTCTTTTTTTGTTGTATTATGTCGTTTTTTCTTATATAATAGAGATAGATTTGGAGGCGATATGATGAAAAAATTATTTCATGTCTTTCTATCGCTTTTGATACTTTATTTTATCTTGAGTATGATTATGGGATATTTTAGTCAAGGTCATGAAGTAACGTATCAATTACTACGACGTGATGATGAGATTACCATTCATGAGAAAATGGTTCGTCGAACGAAACAAGAAATTGATCATTATTATTTTGATATTGAAATTGGTGATATGAAATTTTCCTATCAAATACTGGATGACTTTCACCAGAAAAAAGAGATAATCGATGATATAAAATACCTATCTGATCACAATTATCAATGCTTTTTACCTGTTTTCAAAGGGGAAACGATTTTAACTGATATAATTTGTAAGGGAAGCGATGATATTTATTATCCTTATCAATCAATTGATCAGCCCTCTAAAAAATTAAAAACCTGGGTACAATCATTAGAAAAACACGGGTATGATAAACGTCAATACCAAGATCGGCGAAATGTCCATACCACGGTTGATTTATTGACATTTTATTCTGATAATCAACAGGAAAATTTTGAATTTGGGATTACTAGTTATAAAGGAATTTATATTTTTGATCAAAAAATGAAGAATGTTGAGTTATTTGATCATGATGTCTATCAGCGAGAACTAAGTGCTTTTGTTGGTGAATATTATGTTGTAGCCAATTATAATGAAAGTTATGATTTTAATACATTTTATATGGTTCGTTTAAAAGATGGAAAGCAACAAACAATTACGACCAATCAATTGATATCACATGATTCTTATTTGGCTGGTGTTGTTGGTGATGAGGTCTATATCATTGATCGGGGAAATAAGCGCCAGTATGTATTATCTACTTCAAAAAAGACAATCAAAGAGATTGGGAATGAGGCCGATGGCATGCGCTATTATGAAAAAGGTAGTTGGACAACGGTGCCATCGACTCGATTTACGTTACAAGAGACAAAGTTTGATGTATTCATGGAAAAAACACAAGGATCGATGACTTTATTCATGGAAGGTGAAGGGGCTCATAGTGGCTACCGGTATTATTATCAAAAAATGGGAAAAGAGTATCGAATTTACCGGGCTAACAAACAAAATGAAATGGTAAAGACCTATTTGTTTACCACCGATCATATTGAACGAATTCAGACTGGAAAACATTATATTTTTTATCAAGTTGGTAACGAGATTCATTATTATCATGATCAAACAGGGAATCGAACGTTTATTGCCGATAGCGAATTGGAATTTAATCCAGATATTTTATATGGTGTTTATGAAAAGTAGGAAATTAGGTTCCTATTTTTTCTTTTTTCATATATTAAACTAGGGGGTAATGTGTGTGTTTAAAATATATAAGGTAGCAGAAGGCGAAGACATGGATAGTATCGCAACTAAATTTTCGACAACTGCAGATGAAATTATGGAAATTAATGGATTTGATCGAAGTTACCGAGTAGATACTGGTAATTTAATGATTGTACCAAATAATAATTTGATTTTTAGTCGTTATGTAGTGAAAAAGGGAGATACTATTTATGAGATTGCTAAAAAAATGAAAACCGATACAGCAACACTATTAAAGATTAATGGGTTAGATGCGGATGATTATATTTATCCAGATCAAGAAATATTAGTTCCGAATTCAGGAATTGAAATATATGTTACAAACTCGGGTGATACATTGACTGAGGTGGCAAGTAAATTTCATACAACCAAAGACAAGATTGTCGCTAATAATGATCATTTAATTTTAGCAACTGATCAACTAATTGTTTACAAAAAAGAGAATAATTAATAAAGAGACTGCTGAAAAAGTATACAAAGATTACT
>CAJTRV010000054.1 GCA_910578855.1 uncultured Bacilli bacterium | reverse complement strand
GTTATATTTATTAGAGAAATCACGAACTTTTATTGTTTTTCTCTCAAATTGTTGAATATATTTGCTAACTAACTTCAAATCATAATATTTACCATAATCTAAATGCTTTGCAATATTATCATATATTTCAAATGGGTATACAAAATATGTATATTTGATTGTTTCATATTGAAAATCATATATAGAATTATATATCTCCCCATCAATTATTCCACCTTTTTTTTGTCTACTTCATACATTTTATTATACATCCAATAAAGTAATATTAATTGAATATACGGGTATTTTCTAACAATATTTGAAAATATACTTTTATCTGCATTTAAATAATTGATTGACTCTTTAATAATCTTATTGGGTATAGTTATGCCAAATGCAGAGTATTGTTTATTATCTTTCATTGATAAATCAATTAAATCTTTATCTGTAAATAAAATATATTTTTTGGCTATTACTGTATATAATTGAAAACTAACTGATGCTACATTTCATTGTAATTATATAACTGTATCTATTGTCCTAATAAATTTATAGTGCTAAAATATAAATTATAATTTTTTTTAGAAATATATTTTTTATATTTACTTAAATTATGACGATAATCTTCTATATAATTATTGATATTATAATTATATACGAAACGAGAATAAATAAATAATAAATATCCTGATAAATAAGCATTTATACTTGATATCTGATATTTACCAGTATATTCTAAATCAATATCAATTGCTTTTTTCAAATCAATCACTGGACTTAATACATTATCTTGTAAGGAGGAATTCATCTCATTGATAAATAAAAAAGATAGATTTTTTAGAGGATATACATATAAAAAATTAGAAATATCTGTTGGTATCTCTTGCAACAAATCATCACCTTCACTAAAACTTTTTTCATCTTCAAGCATTTGTGATAAAAGCTTTGATTTATCAATATTTCTTTTATTTAAAAATTGGTAAGATTGAACAAAATATTTATCATAATATTCAATAGCCTCAATAACACTATTTTGTGTAAAAACTTTTTGTATATCCCTAAAATTGTTATACACACTATCCATATTTGTAATTATTTTGTCATTATTTGATGCATACACATTAAACAATGAAAAAATAAACAATATAGCAACTAAGCATATTCTTTGAAACATTATTTCACCTCAAAATATTTATTTATGCCATTTATTATATCATTTGCTAATAAATTTAGATAACAATCATCTAGTAGGTTTTCTCTATCACGTTTATTATTCACAAAACCCAACTCTAGCAATACTGCTGGAACAGTATTTTCTTTTAATACAGTTACTTTTTCAGTAACTTTTTTAAAAGATTTTCTAAAATAATATTTATTTTCACTATTATCTAAAGATAATTTAATACAATCAATTATTTTAATGTTTTCTTTTTTTAATTTTTCACTTGAATCATTATATAAAAATTCTATACCACTACTATTATCTGAAAGCTCTATTTCTTCTGAACTATTCAAATGTATAGAAAGAAATATAATATTTGCATTCGGATATTTTTGTGCTATATTAGATGTATATTTAGCTCTATCTTTATTATATATATATTTATCAGTTTTACGTGTTAACTCTACATTATAATTATTAAGAGCATGCAACCTACTATGCAATATTTGCACAAAATCAAATGCAACAATATCTTCCACTATTAACAGTTTAGGATCTCCATAATTTAAATTTTTTGGATAAATTGCTCCCTTATATTTTTTTGTTCCATTTTGTTCTTCAACAATACCATGCCCTGCATCTAGTACTATTACTGGCTTTATGCTATTAAATAAACTCTTATTTAGCAACAATACATGTGTTTTTCCATGTTTTGTATTATATGCAGGACTTTTCATATAAGCAAATATATATAATTTTGATGATATGTCTTTATTTTCCAGTTTCTTTTTACTGCTGTCACTTAATATATCTTTTGGTTTAAATGTAATTTCTTCTCCTGTTTGGGATATTTGTTCTGATACAGTGCTTATTTTTACTTTACCCCTATACTCACTGTTTGTCAATACTGCATAACACCACTTAATATAATCAGTATTAACTACACCAGATGTTGTTGCTTTAAATTTATATTCTGTTTCCATATAAGAGTCAATATCTGGGAGATTGTCTTTTGTTGGTTCAAACAATTCTACTCCTCTTATAAATCCTGAAATATCACCTTTATTTATTAATGCATTGACAGTGGTCTCTTTACTTTCCCTAGTTGCTTTATCTAATATAATTGTATCATGTGATTTTATATTAGCTTCTTTTTTATCTGAAAAATCTTTTTTATAAAAACTAAATATTAATTTTGTATTTGATATATCATCAGTATCTGCATTTATTTTAAAACAAGCCGACGCAGTATCTCCACATACTTCCACAATTCCATCTATTAATTCTTGAGTTTTTACATTGTATAAGTAATATTTCTTTTTTTCTATTTCACCAGTATTTACTGTTTCATCAAGTATAAATTCAATTGTAATGCTTATCTCTCCAACTTGAGATACTGCTGTTTGGTCTTCTTTTATTTCTTCTTGATTAGATAAGATTATTCCTGCATGAAACTTACTAGGGAAAAAGTTACGCAATGATACTTTAGTTTCTTGATGGATTATTGTAAAAATATTTTCATTAGGCAAATACTCTGCCTGTATTTCCTTGCTTTCTTCATGCTGATACAATATTTTTTCATCGTTATCATCATTAATTAATGTATATTTTCCTGCTAAAACTACTGCATTAATAGATTCATTATCATCATATAATAAAATTCTAAAATTGTTTTTAGATATATTATCCATTGTTAATACATGCTCTTTATTTTTTAATAAATATAGTATTATAGTTTGCTGCTCATATTCATCTAATAAATTATCAAACCTTTGATGCATTCCCCAGTTTAATTGTGATATTAATAAAATATTCTTCTGTTCAGTGCTTTCACTATTAAAATATTTTTTTAAAAGGTTTTGAAAATCTTTTAAATTAGTATTAGAAACTACATAAATCTCATTTAACTTAAAACCAATATTTAATATATTCTTGCTGAATTTTTCATTTATATAAAGTAAAAATGGTTTAAAAATGTCATCATGTTTTGCAAAATCTAAAATTGATTGAAAATACTTATTTTCATCAATACTCATACTATCATGAAGACAATTTTTTAAATCCTGAATTTTAGTAACATTTTTAAAAACAGATGAATATTCTTCATTTGTAGAAAAAGATATATTATTTTTTTTATTTGCAGCAACTTTATCTATTAAGTGACTATAATTATGAGTTGTAATAAATTCCAAAAATGTTTTATTCTTATAACCATATAATGGAACATTATCATCTGATTTAATAAACTTAAATATTATATTTAAATGAGTAAATATATCTTTAGATGTTTGATACATATCTATTGTTCCATTTTCTTTTCTTTCCACCAACTCAAATAATGCTGCTTCATGTAACCTGCGTTTGATATAGCTATTATATTGTTTATTTTTACTTGCTGAAACTAAATCTATATAATAGCGAATACCAAACCATGTTAAAAATCTACTATTGTTTTTATTTATTGCATTATGAAAAAAGTCTGTTGGGTCATTATATTTATTAAATTTTGCAGGCATTTGATAATGACCACATAGAAAAGAAATTATTAATTTAGAATATTCATTTAATTGACCATCTTTAAATACTTTTAATCCATTTTTACCAGATAATAAACTATTAATTAAGTCTCCATGAAATCTTCTTGATAAAAATATAAATATTTCTTTTGCATCTTCTGATGTTAATATTAATTCAAATGTTTCATAATGTTTTGCATATTGTTTACTACTATTTATCTGGGTTATAGTATCACTAATTTTTTTATTTACTGCTTTTTCCAATTGTAAAGCTCTTGAATGCTTTGTATCACCATTTCTTATATTTTGTTTTAATGTCTGCTGTTTCTTCTGTTTCTTTGCTTTTGATGATGGTGTAGTTTGTATGGTTCTATTAATATAATCAATAGCACTGTAAGAAATTATGTTATATT
>CAJTRV010000053.1:4128-4333 GCA_910578855.1 uncultured Bacilli bacterium | reverse complement strand
AATGTCATAATATATATATAATATATATTATGACACGCCCTCAGTGTAACCCTCACTTAGAATAAACAAACGCCTATATGGCACAACAAACAGAACAATACATCAGGGTCTACTATAAGGCGCCCCCAACAAAACCTACCCACTTAACACACACCACTACAACTACCTACACAACCAACTACCACACCAACCCCTAATATATAAT
>CAJTRV010000053.1:0-4094 GCA_910578855.1 uncultured Bacilli bacterium | reverse complement strand
TCGGGTAACCAAGCCGAGACCCCTCTTTCGAATAAGGCGATATATAAGGGGTTGGAGTGTGGTAGTAAACTATATGCCTATACTTCTATGATTAGTACAGATTTTGGATATATGAAAAAAGAACTTTTTTATGTTTTTCGGAATGTTAATAAACTACCATTTTAGAAAAAAATTTTATTTTCTAAAAGTGGGCAATTTAATTAAAAATAGAGTAATTGATATAAAAACCCTAAAATTGTTTTTTTGGTGCTTTTGTGTGGAATATAAAAGGCTGTTGACAAAGCTGATTTGAAAAATCGACTTTGCCAACAGCTTGAACAAATCCACATACACGTGGATTTATTCTTAACAATATATTAAAAGGTTATTGAATATTAATAATTAGTATTTGTTATTTGATTGTAAACTATGATTTTTAATCGTGTTTTTTTTCTCCATCATACCAGTGGTCATGAGTTTTCTCACCAGTTTTATTATATTCGTTTTTTCCCTCTATAGTATATTCTTCATTGCCAATATACTCTCTACCATTACTGTCTACTACTCTTACCTCATCTAAATAATCATCATAAGTCATATGAGTGTAAGTATCCTTTCTTACGGGTGTAGAGTCAAATACAGAACCTGACCAATTATTACTACCGCCTTTTTTTGTCATTTGTTTTCCTCCGGTTTGTACTAAGATGTCAATTAATTGTTTTTTGGTATTCTATGATTGCTTGTAATGTTAAAGTAATAAAATCAATTTGAAATTCATCTTTTGTCCAGCCAGTAAATTCATGAAAATCTAGAAGTAATTCTAAAAGATAGAAAAAGTTTTTCCAACTTTTACAATTAATATCATTTAAAGGTGGATTAAGTGATATTACTTTTAGTGCAATCTCTACCTTTCTTTTCAATTCATTAAAATTTAAATTTTCTGTAAAACCAAAAATCGTATAACCCTCACTAATATTATCTTCAAAAAACCTTAACATATATTCAGCTTTATCAATTGTAATATCATTATCAAACACGAATTTTTTTATTTCTTTTTGAAAAGTCATATTCCTCCTCATATTATATTTTTATAATTATATTATATCATGTTAATACTTTTTTTCAATAATACATTAAACATAATTTATAAAGTGATATTTAAGATTAACATGAATAAGTTAAAACAAGATATATAAAATTACCAGCCATATAAATCTGAATATAATAGTAAGTGTACACTACTAAAATTCATATATGTATCGGTAAAGAAAGGAGCGTATTATGAATAACAAAGATGTCCCTATATGGGAAAAATACACCCTCACTATTGAAGAAGCGTCACGATATTTTCGTATTGGTGAAAACAAGTTGCGCAGACTAGCTGAGGAAAATCAAAATGCCGACTGGCTACTCATGAATGGCAACCGCATTCAAATCAAGCGGAAAAAATTTGAAAAACTGATTGATAAATTAGACGCTATCTAGTTAAAAAAGACGCTTTTTATGATATAATTAGGTTAGTCATATCAAGGTCCTTTCTAACAGAGAGGAGCATATGAATTGTTAGAAAAAAGACGCGATAAAAAAGGTCGTATCTTAAAAAACGGAGAGAGCCAAAGAAAAGACGGAAGATATTTATATAAGTATGTAGATAGTATGGGAACAACACAATATGCTTATTCTTGGAAACTTGTTGCAACTGACAGTGTACCAAAGGGAAAAAGAAACGGTCTATCACTTAGAGAAAAGGAACAAGAAATATATCGAGATATTGCAGACGGTATCAATACAGCTGGTAAAAAAATAACTGTATGTCAGTTATATGCCAAACAGAATGAACACCGCGCCAACGTCAAAAAAAGCACCAAAATCCAAAGGCAATATTTAATGAAATTATTACAAGATGATAAGTTAGGAGCAAAACCGATTGACAGTGTTAAGCTATCCGATGCGAAAGAATGGGCAATACGAATGAAAAAGAATGGTTTTGCTTATAGAAGTATAAGCAACTATAAGCGAACACTAAAAGCCAGCTTTTTTATAGCGATACAAGATGACCTGATTAGAAAAAATCCCTTTGATTTCAAACTAAGCGAAGTCATTGAAAACGATACAGAACCCAGGAAAGCCCTAACCGAAGAACAAGAAGAAAGACTATTAAATTTTGTAAAACATGATAAAGTCTATCAAAAATATTACAACGACATTGTAATACTGTTAAAAACGGGACTACGTATATCTGAACTATGTGGACTAACAATAAAAGATATTGATTTCGATAATGAAGTTATCCATGTAACCCACCAATTATTGGGAAACAAAAATGCAGGCTACTATATAGAGACACCAAAAACAAAAAGCGGAATACGTGACATTCCTATGAGTGGTGAAGCAACCAAAGCTTTGAAACGTGTTATTGAAAGTGACAGATATAAGCATAGGAAAGCAGTAGATATTGACGGTTATAGGGACTTTCTTTTCCTTAATCGTAAGGGTTATCCAATGACGAGTGCTTGTTATACAGTGATATTTGGAAATCTAATAAAAAAGTATAACAAGAAACATGAAGATAAGTTACCAAAAATAACACCACATGTATTACGACATACATTTTGTACTCGCCTAGCCAACAAGAATATCAACCCAAAGAGTTTACAGTATATCATGGGACACGCAAATATCAGTATCACATTGAACCTATATGCGCATGCTTCACTAGAGGGAATGAAAGCGGAAATCAAGAACTTAGTAGCATAAACATTTACCACTCTATATACTACTTTTCAATCAAGAAATATAAGAAATTTTACAAAGAAATATAAATATCCGTTAATATAAAAAAGCCCGAATGCCTTGAAAAATAAGGCTATTCGGATACATAAGAACATTTAAAAATATAATAATAATTTTAATAATTATTTATATCTAAATAATTATTAAAGTAATTACTCCTAACTAATGCATTTCTAAAATACACTGATTTATCTTTGAATAAAGTATTATCGACATTATAGCCTAAATTAATTAAATATTTTTCAATAAATAAAGCTGTTGTTCTAGTATTTCCTTCTCTAAATGGATGTACTTGCCATATACTAGATGAAAATTTAGTAATATTGTGAATAACTTCAACTATATTCATTTCTTTATAATTTTTTTCTAATTCCTGTGAAATATCATATTCTAATGATTCAGTTAAAGTATTGCAATCACCATAAGCTACTGAATCATTATTTAGTATTTTTTCATGTTTAGAAAAATCAATTTTTCTAAATTCCCCAGCAAATTCATAAACATCTTGAAATAAAAATTTATGAACATATTTTAAATAATCAACCGATAATTCAAATTTACCTTCATCTAATAATTCAACAATTCTAGCAGATACAAAATCACATTCCAATTCATTATGATTTATTTCATTATTCTTTTCTTTTTCAATATAATATTCTCTTAATTCTTTTTCGACTTCTTCTATAGTTAAATTACCTTCTACATTTTTCTCTAATAATTTTTCTAAATATTTAGAAGGTTTTAAATTATCTACTTCTTGAAGTCCAATAGCCATATCCCATTGTAATTGTTTTATATAGTTACCAGATTTGTATTCTTCTTCATATTCATTTACACTTGAATCGAATTCTTTTTCGCTCATAATTTAACCTCCTAACTACTTATAATTATATCATATTTTTTGCTATTCTCTTATCGCTTTAGGTTAATTTGTATTTGAAATCTATTTTTAAGACTATTCTTGCCACCATAAAATGATTTTTGATTAATTGTACCAATCAACAATTTTTTCCAATCATAACCGTCTAAATACCCAATTAAATCTAACAATGGTAACTAAACCTTTCACCTCTTAGAATTACATGTTCCATATATAATTATAAATGATAATATTTTATTGATTTTGAATATTCTTCTTCAATTACTTTTTCAAAATTAGTTCCCATTTTTATACCTAATTCCATTAATAAGCCATCATAAATTAAAACATTTTTAAAAGGAATAATTGATGTCATTACAGTTTGTGGTAAATTTTGATAAGAAATAATATTATCTGGGTATGTCAAGAAAAGTGTGTAAGTAGTTAGGATATTATATATAAA
>CAJTRV010000052.1 GCA_910578855.1 uncultured Bacilli bacterium | reverse complement strand
TCAACCAAGTGGTCAACCAAATCCTGTACCACCAGTAAGACCAGTAGCACCACAAACGGCAGGGAATCCAGGAATGATGGGTCAACCAAGTGGTCAACCAAATCCTGTACCACCAGTAAGACCGGTAGCACCACAAACGGCAGGGAATCCAGGAATGATGGGTCAACCAAGTGGTCAACCAAATCCTGTACCACCAGTAAGACCGGTAGCACCACAACCAGCAGGGAATCCAGGAATGATGGGTCAACCAAGCGGTCAACCGAATCCTGTACCACCAGTAAGACCAGTAGCACCACAAACGGCAGAGAATCCAGGAATGATGGGACAACCAAGTGGTCAATCTAGTCCTGTACCACCAGTAAGACCGGTAGCACCACAACCAGCAGGGAATCCAGGAATGATGGGTCAACCAAGTGGTCAATCTAGTCCCCAATCAGCGATAGCAGAATCTGGGGTTGCCAATGAATGGGTAGCAGCTGTAGAGGCTCAAAAGGAACCAACAGTAATGGAACCAATTGTTCAGGCTCCGCCATCAGTACCTAAGACTGTGGCACCACAAACGGTTGAGGATTTGATTACGCCTAGTATGCCAACCGAACCAATTAACAATAAGAAGGATAGGAAGACGGGCAATAAAAAAATATTACTTATGATTGCTGCAATTGTTGTAGGAGTACTTATTCTTTTTGTAGTAGCATATGTTTGGCTAAATGGAAGAAATAAAACATTAACTTGTACATTAAAAGATACGGATAATGGAATTACTTATACGACAATCGGTGAATTTAAATTTAAAGGAAAGAAAGTTACATCAGTAATGGCAGGTTTAGAATATGTTGTAGTTGATGATACTGACCATAGTAGTGAATTACAAGTAGTAGGTGCAGCTTTTCAATTTTTAGATGAAAATATAAAGAAACGTTCTGGAACAACAACGAAATTGGATACGAACGATCGTCAGGCCAAGTATTATATTACTATTGACTTGGATAAGATGAAGGATTCTGATTGGAATAATGATACGGATAGTATGATGAATGTTGATGTGTTAAAAGAGAAAGAGAAAGATTATAAAACGATTAAAGAAGAACTTACTGATCAAGGATATACTTGTAAATAGTTTTTCTTTTTTTGATGGATAGTTTTTATCGTCAAAATTTTGGTTTCTATGGAGTTGTCGATGAATTTCATGAAGTAGGATACTTTTATATAGGATTATAATTCGGGAATACTAAGACAGAATATTCATACACTTTACTGGGTGATATTGTGATACAGTTAATTGCACACCGCGGAAATGATGGAACTGGAATGGTTGCAAATTCAAAGGCGGCATTATTGACGAGTATGGAAAAAGATTATATCGCTGGAATTGAGTTGGATGTTCGTTTAACAAAAGACAAAAAAGTTGTTGTTTTTCATAATTTTTTAATTGATGATACGAAGCATCGAATTCGCAAAATTTCAAGTTTGACCTTTAAAGAGATCCAAGCGTATCGCATTGGGAAAAAGGAAAAAGAGCAGGTACCGCTACTAGAAAGTGTGCTCGCTTGTATCTCTTCTAACAAAAAGATTTTGATTGAAATCAAAGAAGAATCTAGTGATTATCAGGATATCTTAGATGCTGTTTATCAGGTAATTAAGCAATATCCGGAGCTAACGATTTATATTTGTAGCTTTCATTATGAGTTGTTGAAGGCGTTTCAGCGTCAACATCCCAATTATCGGGTTGGCTTGATCATTGGATTTATGATTAATATGGATCATCTCAACCATCCTTTTGATTTTACTTCTATTCCGATGAGTATGATTGATCATTGGGATTTTCGGAAAGAAACGTTTGTGTGGACTGTTAATAACCCCAGTGATATCAAAAAACTTTATCAAAAAACCACACGTGCAAATGTGATTACAGATGAGGCATATGCTTTAAATGACGTTATCAAGAATTCGATTAGTGCGCTACCTGATAGCCACCATTGATGGTTCGGGCAACTTCAGAAATAATAAGGGCATTGGCATCGATTTCTTTAATTATGGAAACGAGATAGCGGCGTTGTTTGCGTGGTACCATGATAATGAGAATGGACTTTTCTTCTTTTAGACCTTTGCCGTCGATCGCTGTTACGGCAAAGTTTTCTAGACGAATCGCACTGGTAACGAGTTCTTCTAACTCACGATTGATCACAACAAGGACCATGTTGTTGCCTAGGGCTATTTTCTCTTCGATCATACTGCCGACGTAGGAACCGACAAAGGATCCCAGCGCGAAAAAGACGATTTTTAAAGGATCTTTTTGGATATTGACAACGACAACCCCGGTCACGATGACCCAGACAAGACCAATACAAAATTGTAAAATGGCACCCAGCCATTTTTTTCCGTTCGCGACGATAATCAGGCGCAAGGTTGCTAGTGCATTTTCAATCACTTTTGAAAGAAAGATTACAATATAGAGTCCATAATTCATGTTATCACCATCTTACTTTATTATGTTGTTTTTTTGTATTAACATACATCATTTCATTGCTTCACATTGAAAAAGTATGTTATACTAAGAACGTATAGAAGTTAGTATGATACGGTTTATGTCTAGAGCGTGGCTACTAAGAATTACACCAAGGGTTATTTATGTCTCATTGATTATAAATATGACACTATCATATATAGCTTTCATTCGGTAAGAGATAGAAAATAAGGCCAGGGTCCATACATGATAATTGGACGAACATATGATAAAATATATAATGATGATTTTTTATCTCGTATTTACCCTAACATGGAACATGATACGAAAGAATACTATTTTTAACAGGATGTAAAGGAGTTGTGGTGATGAAGATATTAAAACGAAAAAAGCAAGATGATATAAGAGCAAAGAGTATGTTACAGTATTATATTCCTGATCGTGATAAATTTAATTTTTATCTATACGAAGCGGGTTTTGAATTATTAGATATGACTGAACAACAGGGAATTGTTACAGAAACCCCTAAGAATCAGCGCCATTATGTTTCCTATTGGATTAAAAAATTAGAGGAAGTTGATCCTTATCCAATTGAGGTTGTTTTGAAATTAGTAACTGCTAAAAAGAAGCAGCCGTTCCATCAAACAGCTAAGGGGATTTTTTTGCCAATTCATCGCGTTACCCTTTATTCCCCAGATTATATGGAGTGTACAGATTATTTTACATTAGATAGTACATTTCTTGAAAAAAATGAAAATAACCTTTATCAGGCGTATTGTGTCATTGCAAATAATAATTATGTCTATAGTAGAATTGATGGTAAAAACGATACCCCGTATAAAAAGATTATATACCCTAATAAACAATGAAAAATTGGGTATTATAAAAAGGATGATTGGAGTAGTAGTATGGCAGCAACATTTTCAGCACAAGATTTAAACAAAGGGATTATTTTTTCGAAAAAATTTCAAAAGATAAACCAAGAATATGAATTATTCAAAAAGATTGACGGTTATGAAGCGTTAGTAAATATAAAGGTGGAACAGGGGATTATAAAATTTGATTCAATTATGTTTCATCCCTATCAGTTACAGATTATTTTGGAAACTTTTTACCCCGAAGAACTGTTTCAATGGAATTTTTATAGTTATAATTATATACAGGATTTAAAATTAAAAAAAGAATCGAGTAAAAACGAGTGTGGTTTTCACGTTCCAGAAATGATCCGCTCATCTTATTTTGGAAAAATTGGTGAGGTATTGGCATTATGTGGTTTGACAGATGGTGGTAATTCTTTGTTAATATTTGTACCAACAGATTTATCAATGCTTGATCAGCAACAACTCTCTCATCTTCAAGAATTGCTCGATATGCGATCAATCTTTGATAGAACCGAAGTAGCATTGTGTAGTGAGTGCTATGAAGATAATCGTTATATTACTGTTGAAGAATTACAAAATGAAATTGCCCTTCTAGAGGGGATGCATAAATAACGACTTACTGATAGAATGTATAGAAAATAAATTGTAGTAAGGTTGTGATGGATGTTACAGGCGCGTGGAGATCATAATTTAAAGATTCCCAAAAAAATCGAACAGGTCGAAACGCGCTTCCTCTTCGCATATTTAAAATTACCGAATAGAATCATCATTTGATGGTTCTTTTTGCAATTGTTGAAATCATAAAAAGGGGTGTTTAAAAAATTGATGCTTATTGTAGTTCAAAGGCATGTAAAAAAACTAAAACAGCGATTTTAATGTTACCAATTTTCCTTTGAAAAAACAAGGGGATTTTATTTACAAACAAACATATATTCGTTATAATATAGATAGGAATATTTAACTGTTGGGTGTCTACCTATCTTCGTTCTTACGAATAGAAGGGAGGTAATAATAATGAGAAAGAAAGATTTACTAATCTCAATCCTTCTATTTATTATCACTTTATTAATTGT
>CAJTRV010000051.1 GCA_910578855.1 uncultured Bacilli bacterium | reverse complement strand
AACAATAACCATTTCTAGCAGGAATTTTTCTGTTCTATATAAATTAACTATAACATACAAAATTTAAAAAGTGTGTTATAAAACGTGTTATGAAAACATTATTGTAAGGCACTTAAAAATATTACATTATACTTGAATATTATACTTTCTTGATTGGCAAAATGCAAAATCTATACTTCACAATATTTTTTTCAAAATCATTTATCATATTTTGATATTTTATATCAAAATCAGGAAATATTTAGTAAAATTTGGTAATATTTATCTAAAGGAGTCTGGCTTATGATAAGGATTTTATTGTCTAAACTGCTTGGCGAGCGGAGATGGACACAAATGGATTTATCTCGTGCAACCCAAATTCGTCCAAATACAATTAACGATTTGTATCACGAGATGACCGACAGAGTTAGCCTGGAGCAACTTGATTTAATTTGCGAAGTATTAAATTGCAAGTTAAGCGACCTTATTGTTCGGACGCCTAATAACAATTCTAAAGTCAATAAAGTCGCTCCTCGAACTCTAAATACAAAAGAATAATCTTTATACTTAGATTTAAAAGCTTGTCGGCTTAAAATTAGTCGGCAAGCTTTTTTTATCATTATTCTTATTTATCCTCCACAACAAGCAGCAAATATTCAATAGGCACACCAAACGCTTGACTAAAACTATAAGCCAGAGATATTGATACGTTCCTATCAACCGTTGAAAGTACGCGCACATAGCGGTCTGACATATCCATATCCTCTGCAAACTCCTCCTGAGTTTTACCCAATTTCTTTAATTCCTCAGCAAATTTTTTGTGATCCAATAATGCTCGTACCTTTCTTAATTTCATAATAGTCATCTCCTTTTTTGCTTTAAGCATAAAAGAAAATGGCGGATTATGACAGGCACTTTAATTCCTTTTTGGTAATTTTTTATATTTTTTTGAAAAGAAATTTGAAAAAATCCGAACCCACTGCCGATTGGCGTTAAGTTCGGATTTTCGTGTTTTGGTGGAAGCGACTGGAATTGAACCTGTAAATATAATATTTTACAGTAAATTTTCAAGGGTAACAGGTACTTTTAACAGGCGTTTTATATAAATTGTTATCAACGCACTTAGTTAAAAAAGTGTGCTATTATTATGACACAAAGAGTAACACAATCATCGAAATAAATACAACAATATAAACGTTTATAGCTTTATTAAATAGTTCATATTTTCTAGTTGCAACTTTGGCATTATATATTATTTCCCATGCTAAATCTTTTTCTATTTTATGTATATCGTTATCAGAAACATCAATATCTCTATATTTTTTAAAAACCAACTTCAAGTAATTATCTACATCATATTTAGCAATATCTCTATAAAATAATAAATTATCAGTTTCGCTAAAGTAATTATATGAATCAATCTCTTTTCCCATTTTTGGAATAAAAGTATTCAATGCCATAATTATAGAAATTATTATACCAACTGAAACAATATAAACAAATATTTTTATTTCAGCAATCCACTCTATGCTAAACAAAAAAGAAAGACAAGCTATATTAAAAGCAATAATAGCAGCATTTTTAGCCTCTGCAAATGTTAACCAATTATTTAAGTTACTAAAAATATTTTTCAATAACTCATATACAAATTTATGTTCATCATCAGTCATTTATTTTGTCCTCATTTATTTTTTTAAATACTAATTTTAAGGTATTCTTAAAATCTGGTACCGTTTGTTCCTTGAAATCATCTATTTCATTTTCAGTTATCCATCGCATTTCTGAATGTTTATCTGGATTGATTTTTTCTAAATCAACATTGCCAATTATTTGTGCAAACGTAATTATACCCTTATCCTTACCTTTATTATTGCTAACCTCGTACATTGCAATAGGTATAGGTTGTTTATCATCTCTACTATTATTACATTGAATTTCAATATCAATACCAAAATCTTTTTTATACTCAGATTTTAATCGTTCTACTAATGATTTTTCTGAAAGTGCCTTTGCGCAACCAAATTCCCAACAGTCTGGATACTTATGTTTAGGTTTACTAGATGCTCGTTTCATAATTAATATTTTTTTGCTATTTTCATCATAACAAACAGCAACACAATGCAATTCTAATAAGAAATCTGTATTTAACAATCCCTTTTCATCATTTTGGGATTCTTTGATTATATTATCAATTTTTAATAACTTATCCTCCAATTTTTGATCAGATAAAATCTTTTTTAAGGCATAATCAACATCAGAATACATAAGAGCCTCTAAAACGGGATTTACTTTGTTATTAAAATAAGCTTTTGTTAAATCATTACTTTCTTCTTCGTCGTAAAAGAAACTCTGTTCAAAAGATATACCATTACACATATCCTTATTGTAGTACCAAATAATTGGATACAAACGGTCATGCCAAATGCCCTTTAATTGCTTATATGTTACAATAAATATATTTCTTAAATAATCTGTATTTCTGGATAAAATATATGCCAACTCATAACTTATCACAAGCCTTCTATCCTGTGAATTGTTTTTTATACGAAATCCAGCATCAATATCATTTCCTAAAAATTCCAAAAAACCATAGTTTTCCTGTGGTTTAAAGAGCTGCATAAGATTATCGTATTGTTCCATTTCATTGATATTTTCACCAACAATAGCAATCCACGCAGCCGCCTTTAAGGAAACTATGTTTTGCATTTTCATTAACTGCTGCTCTTTAGGCTTAATATCTAAATTATCAAAAAACTCGCCATTTTTTAATTCGGAAACAAATGTGTTTAATATTTCAAAAATAATATTTATATAATCAAATATGTCCTGCTTTTCTCTTATTGGTACTAAAAAAATAACCTCATCGCCTAATACTCGCCATAATTTTGCACTAGATATTTTACTTACAACCTTTTTTTGAATACTTTTTAACAACTTCAATATTACATTAGACCAACCAGAATAATTTAACACTTTATAAGCAGATGAATTAACTATATCAAAAGAGAAGAATAGCTCAACAGTTCGCCGTTCAAGCACATCTTCTCTTTCTTTGTTTAAACTTTGTATTTGATCACCATATTTTTGCAGCAATACTGAAGTTTCTAAATTGACACGTTTTACCATCTTAAATACCCCAAAAATTTACCTCTGTTAGAAGCAGCCTCAATAGATACATTAAAGTAATCAGCTATTTTCAATGTATCTACCCTATTATTAATTGTATTCTCGTCCATTACTTTTAAGTATTCATCTTGAGGCATTAAAAATGCTGCTGCAAACTCATTAGCTTGGTACTCTTGTTCAGAACTGCCACTTCTATGATAAATATTATCTTCTTGTTCGTCCCAAAGTTCCTCATCAATCAAATACCCCATATGAAGAAACAGATGTCCTAATTCGTGAGCAATAGTAAATCTTCTCCGTTTCTGACTTTGAAATGGAGATACCTGTATTTTAAATGTTCTTCCCTCTTTAGATACAGTACCATCAGAACATAAAAAATCATCTTGTATTGTGCCACCTAATTTATAGACGACATCATCCATATTCTGAATGGGACCTTGAATTCCTAAAACTTGACGTATATCTTCTGTTATAGAATTTATCATATCTCTAGTAGCTGTAGTCATATTATCATTCCTTAAAATTTGGCACTGTTATTTACTGTAGTTAGTATATTATGATAAACACCTTATTTAAAACAAAAAATATAACCAATTTTTAGATATTATACATTTTAGAAAAATAATATTTATTAAAATTAGTTATTATTTATTGTATTATAACATACGTTTACGAAATTAGCAATTTTTTTTCAAAAATAAATATAAATATTTTTATTTTCCATTACTGTATGTGTTAAAATGATGTGAACCAATAAGAAAAAAATAAGAGAAGTTCTAAATCAAGATATGGTATAATGAATTTGCCACAAAACATTAACATATCAGGAGAACTTCTCATGGGTAACATTATATCACAAAAAGCTAGAAAAAGACAAGCCATAGTTAAGTATGCGTTGAAAAAAGGTAAAAGCAAAGCAGCAGCTATGTATGGAGTAAGTTTGTCCAGCATTAAAAGATGGTGTAAACGCTATGACGGAACCTGGCAATCCTTGAAAGAAAAATCTCACAGACCACATCATCACCCCTCTCAGCATACGCAGGCAGAAGAAAAAATGATTTATCACTCTTTTCAAAACAAATTCCTGCGCTGGGGCTGGGACGGAGTTTATGAGGATTTACTAAAGCAAGACTATACCAGAAGTTTGAGTGGAATGGTTTATGCAGCTAAACGAATGGGTCTGGGCTCTAAAATTAAACGAAAAGCGCCTCGTAAAAATGACAGGAGATTTCCTGAATGTCTGCTGCCGGGTGAGAAAGTTCAAATTGATGTTAAAGAAGTACCTTTTAATTGTCTGAAAAAGTCGGCTAAAATAAATGAAAAACGCTTTTATCAGTATACTGCTATTGATGAATGTACCAGAGTACGCTTTATATATGGTTTTGAAGAACACACTCCAGAGAACTCTGTTAGATTTTTGAAAATGGTGCAACAAGTATTTCCATTCAAAATCAAGGTTATCCAAACCGATAACGGTACTGAGTTTACCTATAAATATATCAGTGATGATGTTTCCTGTCCGTTTGATTTAGCGTTGACAGAAGCAGGTATAGAGCACAAATTGATTCCACCGAGGACGTC
>CAJTRV010000050.1:4837-5077 GCA_910578855.1 uncultured Bacilli bacterium | reverse complement strand
AAGCTAGTTCTTGCTGCTTCTAGTGGAGCTGTTAGCGGAGCATCACGATGGGCAGATTATCAACCAAAAGAATCAGAAACTCTAAAAAAATTAAAGAAATTTTAATAATTAATATTGCTTTCTTATAATCATTTGTCTTCTCTTATTATATGGCCATATTATTATATAAAAATCAAACACTAAGATTATCTTGCATTTGCTTTAATTGTGGGGAGAAATAATATCAATTAAGTTGTAAGA
>CAJTRV010000050.1:0-4827 GCA_910578855.1 uncultured Bacilli bacterium | reverse complement strand
TAACGAGTAAATAACTCATTTCAGTTTCAAAAAAACGAAAAAAACACGGGTAACCGTGCAATGGCATGAACTTAAGAAATAATCTTAGGTTTATGCCTTTTATTTTTTGTATCCTTTTTTTGATGCGATTTCATATTTTTATAACTGTAGTAAAGGGGTATATATAATATATCTTTTCTATATACATATTTAGTTGTATAATTATAGTATAGGAAGGTGATGTTATGTTTGTTAAAGTTGTAAAAAACAATAGAGGTCGCCCTAACACCTCTTTTATCTCAATTGTTGAATCTTATCGTGAAGATGGAAAAGTTAAGCATCGTACAATCAGAAATCTTGGTCTTTTTGACGATGATCAGGTTCCTTATATTAAAGCTGCTTTTGCCAAAAAGAAACCTCGTCTTGTCTATGATGATTAATCTGTGGTAAAGAGCATGTTAGCTCAACAGGCCATCTCTGTATTATCAGGCATCATTAATGATGAATCGCTTATTAATGATGCACAAATTCTTCCTGCCTCCTTTACTAGAAAACGTAAGATAACTCTTGACAATCTGCTAAGCTATCTTATCTTTAGAAATCACAATGTGCTTTCAGAAGATCTTGTTTCTTACTTTGGGACTATGGGTGATTTTGACATCCCCACTAGACAGGCCGTAATCAAAAGAATGTCAATCCTTAATTATGATGTGTGGTACTCTATCATGGATAGATTTCGAAATGAAATATATAATGAACTGCCGCTTGTCAATATCAAGGATTATGTAATCGTTGCGGTTGATGGATCATTTCTTGATCTTCCATCACATATAGCTCTTAACCATTGTTTTGGTGGTCATCAGACTTCAAAAATAAAGATAGAAGATATTAAAAAGCCACAAGCAAAAGTTTCAATGATTTATGATGTGCTTAACAGGGTCATTCTTGATTTCTCTGTTTCTCATTACAGAACATCTGAAATTCCTCTTCTCTTTGAGCATCTGAAAAGATTAAAGGAGTTTTTTGGGAACAGAAAAATAATTTTATTGGCAGACAGATACTATGGTTCAGCAGAACTGTTCAGATATTGTGAAATGCATCATATCAAATACATTATTCGAGCAAAAAAGAATTTCTTTAAACATTATATTGAAGAATTTAAAGAAGAAAAAGATTTTTATATCAGTATCAAATTTGATAAGGCATGGATAAAAAGAATCAGGAATGATGAAATCAGAAAATCAATGGTTGATAATCCCAAAATGGATATACGTGTTATAAGAGGAACATATACATACATTGAAAAAAACAAAAAGAAAGAACGAGAAGTTACTGTCGAAACTCAATATTTCACAAATCTTAATGATGAATTTGATATATCGAATATTGTTGATTTATATCATCATGAAAGATGGAATGTAGAAACTGCGTATGATGTTTTAAAAAACAACTTAGATATCGAACAATATAATACACATAATCCAATTGGTATCATTAATGAAACAATGGGGAAAGTCATATTCTATAACATTGAACAAATAATTTTTATAGAATCAAAAAAAAGAATCAAACAAAATAATGAATGCAGATATAAATATATTCCAAACAATAAACATATTATCAATTTGCTTCATCATAATAATTTCGTGGTGAATTTTAAAAAGGGGTCAGCAGATGTCATTGTAAATAAAATCGTAGTTGCAGGATCAAAAGAAAAAATTCCTATTAGGAAGGGACGACATTACAAGAGATGGAATAAATTTTTAAAGAGCATACCAAGGACAAGACATAGAATAGATGGGCGCAGGAATCCACCAGTCGCAAAAGGAAAAACTGGATTCGTGACCACTAATCACTAATCCAGCCCCAGTAGTATAGGAAATTTCCTTTTCTATCATCAATTTTAATGATAAAACAATATGAGATAAAAAACAACTAAAAATTAAAAAAATCATGAATTTTAACAGGGGTTTTTTACGCTTTTTTTCAACATGTTTTTAATTGATTTATCTTAATGAAAAAGGCATAAACCTAAGAAATATAATTATTCTTAAGTTCATGCCATTGCACGGGTAACCGTGTTTTTTGGTATAATGTTAGTTATGAATACAACACTACACACAAAAAATTATAACGCATATCAACCGAATATGCTACTGGATTTTTCATTATCTTTCGAAAAAGATATTGCTCATGATGATATTTGTAGAACTGTTATTGAAGTTGCGGAAGGGATCAATGTTGCTAAGTATGTCGATTTCTCTAACAGAAATTCTTATGGGTATGATGGGGTTATGATGTTTAAAATCCTTATTCTTGCCAAATCACTTTTTGGTTACTGTTCTACTAGAAGATTAGCTGATTTGTGCAAAACTGATATCAGATTTATGTTTATTGCTGAAAATCAGCGTCCTTCACATATGGCTTTTGAAAGATTTATCAGTAATGATTTAACTATGCCTGTTGAAGATTTATTCTATGAAGTAAATAAATATATTGATTCAATGATTACTGTTAATACTGATGTATTATGTATTGATGGTACTAAATATGAAGCTAACGCTAATAAGAATACCTTTATTTGGCGAAAAAACACACTAAGAAACAGAATGAAAAGATGGAAAAAATCAATCTGTAACATTAATAAAATCAATAAATTCCTTGAAAGAGAGAATGTGAGTTTAAGATACTCATTATTAAAAGAACCCAGCATTGATTATCTTTTAAACATCAGTGACAGATTAGAAGAATATATGAAAGACAATCATATAGAATTTGTCCATGGAAAAGGAAAAAGAAAAAGCGAAATACAAAAACTGTATGATGAATTAAAGGAAAATGCAATGAAACTATGGGAATATTCTATTCATTTAGATATGCTTGGCAATAGAAACAGCTGTTCTAAAACAGATGTTGATGCAACTTTTATGCATATGAAATATGATTACTATAATCATACCAATGTATTTAAGCCAGGCTATAACATCCAGATAGGAGTAAGTGACGGATTTATAAGAAATATATACGTAAGCAGTGACAGTAATGATCTAAAAACATATATTACGTTTATGGAAAAATATAAACAGGCATATGGAGTTTTACCAACAAAAACACCAGCTGATGCAGGATATGGAAGTTATGATAACTATAAATACTGTAAAGAAAACAATATAGAGCTTTATATGAAGTATTCAGGATATTATAAGGAAAAAGAAAAAACAACAGAGAAGAACAAGTTTCAAACAAGACACCTTAAAAAAGATGAAAATAATAATTATATATGTCCAGCTGGACATATGTTCGAACTGGAAAAAGAAACAATAGATAAAAGAAGCTTATACCCAAAAGTCAATAAAAAATTAGTAAATCATCACTGTCAGGGATGCCCGATGAAATCAAAGTGTACAAGATCAGCGAAAGGGAGAACAATTACCTGTTGTGAAGAACTGGAAGCATTTCATGAAGAAGTCAAAAGGAATGTACAAAGTGAAAAAGGGATAAAACTGATGTATCAAAGAAGCAATGAAGCAGAAGGGACATTCGGTGATTTAAAACAAAACCAGGGATATAACAGATTACGCCGAAGAGGAGAATCTGGTGTTAAACTGGAAATATATATGATAGCAATAGGACAAAATATCAGGAAATATCACCGCAGGAAAATAGAAAACAGGAAAAAGGCAGAAAAGTTATTGTCAGTATTAAATTAAAGAGCCAATTTTTTTTGAAAAAGAACAAGTTCTTTTTAAGTGCATCAAAAATCCATAAAAGTTATTCACAATGAAACAACACCTATGGATTTTTTTATATGAAAGGGATTAACAAAAGAAAAAGAGCTGAACGCTCTAAATAATTAATAAAAATTACTTAGTCGTTACAGCCCCTTCTATATAAATAAAGACATATCAGATTCTTCACCATTAGCTAACATAGTTGCAACACCAGATAATTTAACACCATCAATCAATTCTTCATTTTTGATACCCATTACATCCATACTCATTGAACAGGCAATTAATTCAACACCATTATCTTGGGCGGTTTTAATCAGATCTTCTAAACTATCAATATTTTTATCTTTCATTACAGCACGAATCATTTTAGCACCCATTCCACCCATGTTCATTTTAGAAAGTGATAGCTTTTTTGAACCACGAGGCATCATCATTGCAAACATTTTTGAAATCAAATTCTTTTTAGTTTTGATTTTTTCTGGACGTCTAATAATATTAAGTCCCCAAAAAGTAAAGAACATTGTGACTTTTCGTCCCATTGCCGCAGCACCATTGGCAATAATAAATGAAGCAATAGCTTTATCTAAATCTCCAGAGAAAATAATCATATTTTTATTATTTTTATCTTCTGTTAAAATAGGTTGTTGACCTTTTTTTATTTTGGCATTGCTAATACCTTTGTCACAACTTAACTCTATTAGTTCATTACCAGTACGGCGACAATAACCATCAAGATCTGAAGCAAAGGCTGGATCAGTAGTTTGAATTTCAATAATATCACCATCTTTAGCGGTCTCTAGAGTAGCTGATAATTTTACGATTGGGCCAGGACATTGAAGACCACAAGCATTGACTTTAATTGTTTTTATATCATCTAAAGGGGAAGAAGATTTTATCGTATTATTTTCAGATTTATTATAATTTTGATCAAAGATAGTGTTATATAAACGGTAACCACCATTAAGATTATAAGTTTCAAAACCATTTTGACTCAAAATACGTGATGCTACATAACCACGAAGACCAATTTGGCAGGTTACATAGACTGGTTTATTTATGTCAAGTTCATGAAGCCGAGATCTCAAGGAATCTAAAGGAATATTAATATAGCCAT
>CAJTRV010000049.1:3593-5387 GCA_910578855.1 uncultured Bacilli bacterium | reverse complement strand
TTTTTATGGAATATTATTAGTTCTTATATATACCATTGTACTAGATAAAGTATTAGTTATTGGTAAATCACAAATACAGATTAAAATTATAAGTAAAAATTATAACGAAATTAATGAGATGATTATTAATAAATTAGATCGTGGAACAACTTTAATTCATGGTGAAACTGGTTATAAACATAACAAGTATCCTGTTGTATTAACTGTAGTAAATAACCGTGAATTAACACATTTAAATAATTATGTATATCATATAGATCCTGATGCTTTCATGATTATTAATAAAGTTAATGAAGTCAGAGGAAAAGGATTTTCATCTGCTAAAAAATATGAGTAAGATAAAAGCCGTGTATATTTTTATACACGGTTTTTAATAATGAATAAACACTGGATCTCCAATTCTAACTAATTCATATACAGTTTTAGCATCCTCATATTGCAGATTTATACATCCATGAGATCCTTTTGTTAAATACAGTGTTGGTGACCAATTAGCCCAATCACTACGTTCAAGATAATGATATCCTGTCCCAGTCCACATTATTCTAACCCAAAACTTTGATGGGGTTCTATAATCTTCTCCAACTAATATTTTTTCAGGCATCTTTTCCTTTATATACCATACTCCTGTACGAGTAATTCGATCTTCAGTTGGTGGCATACCTGTCACACATTTACTTGAAAATACTTGTTGTCCATCTCTATAAACATACACCATCTGTTCGGTAATATCTATTTCACTATAGTTTTGAGTATCCCAATCATTTTCAAAATTTTCATAATCTTTTCTATAACCTTTATGACTATAAACTGGCTCTAACTGAGTAGTTAATGCTTTTATATTTTCTTTACTATGATTACTTATATATGCATTGATCAGCTTATTATTAGTTTTATCAGTTATAACATTATATACTTGATCAACAATTTTTTCATAATCAAGTCTCCAACCATAATCACCTCCTGATATTTCAATGACCTGACCAGAATGAGTAGTAAAATTACATTTTTTTCCAACTGTTTTATATTTTAAGCAAAAGTCTTCAATCCACTCACCCATACTATCTTTATCAATTGTCACTTTATTTTCTTCATCTATTTTAATCCAATCTTTTATATTTTCAGGTGTAATAGTTTCAGTTACACCCTCTCCCATATCCCATGTAATCCAATTTAAAAGGTAATTATTATAAATCTCAAGTTGTTCTTTTAATTTCTTTTCATCAATCTCATCAGAAGACTTCTTATATATACCTGGATATTTTTTATTATCATTTAAATAAATTTTAGGAGTAATTTTATTCAATGTTTTCTTAACTAATGAATTAAATTTTTTTAAATCTAATTCATTACCTTCTATCTCATCAACAATCTTACCACTTTTAGTTTTATTATCATACTCTATATGAGCACTTACTGATTTTTTAATTTCATATGTTTTACTACCTTTAATCAAGATTGATTCATTTATCAATTCTTCTATCTTATCTTGATCATATGATACATTTAAATTAATTTCATGACCATGATTTGAAAATATACCAAATATGCTTCTATTATTTTTATGACTTATGAAATCCTTTTTTAGATTACTTTCAAAATCAACTGCTAAATCAATATCCTCACCATTTATTTTAAATGATATTTTATCTTTACCAACAATTTCTAGAACATAGTTTTTTATAGTCTCATCAAATAACTCTTTTGATTGTGTATAAGTCATATTAGAGACATTTATACCATTGATACTAGTATTTGGGTACCATCTATCTTGATAATATATGGATACTGTAA
>CAJTRV010000049.1:266-3577 GCA_910578855.1 uncultured Bacilli bacterium | reverse complement strand
TAAAACATATCCTAGAATAACAGCTCCTATGACTTTTATTCTCTTTTTAACTCTTCTTCTTTTTCTTTTCATGATTTTTGAATAATATACTCCTTTTTACACTTTACTTTATCCCTATATTTATTTTACGACCATTATATCATAAAAATCAATTGATTCAATTAATTCCCGTGTTTAGAAGAGAGCACCATGAATCTTTAGTACCAAATCTTATATTGAAACCGCCAACCCCTTGATTTATAAGGCTTTTTTTATCTGAAAAAACTTTTAAAAATATTTTTTATATGTTATAATAATGGTGTTTCATGGTGTTCTATGACGAATGGAGGTCTTCTATGGCTTATTTTCTTAAGATAACTAATAAAAAAAAGGGTAAATATCTTCAGATCTATGAGAGTTTCTACAACAAAGAGAAAAAAAACACTTCTCATAAGTCTTTTAAAACTTTAGGTTTTGAAAATGATCTTATTGCTTCCGGGATTGTTAACCCTATTGAATTCTATTCTAATGAAGTCAAAAAACTGAATACTCAGCTAAAACTTAAAAAAGAATCTGATAAGATTAAATTAATTGATGTCTCTCCTGTTAGATATCTTGGCTATTTCCCTATTAAAAATATTCTTGATGGCCTTGCAGTTTCTAAACATATTAATTTATTACAGTACAACCGCTCTTTTCACTTCTCCATATCTGACGTTATGGAAGCTCTTGTTTATTCACGTATCATTAACCCTGCTTCCAAGTTCAAAAGTTTTCATGATGTTATTCCTTATTTATGTCATAGTGACTATTCATTTAGTTATGATCAGTTACTAAGCGCTTTAGGAATGATGGGTGATGAATATGAAAAAATTATAGAAATATTCTCAAGAAGAGTTGCTTGTCGTTATGGTACTGATACTTCTTCTACTTATTTTGATTGTACTAACTTCTACTTTGAAATTGATAAAGAAAATGCTTTCCAAAGAAAGGGACCATCTAAAGAAAACAGAAAAGATCCAATAGTTGGTCTAGGCTTATTATTAGATTCAAACCTGATACCAATAGGAATGAAAATGTATCCTGGCAATCAATCGGAAAAACCTGTAATCAGAGAAGTTATCAATTCATTAAAACATCAAAACAACATCACTGGCAAAACTGTTCAGGTAGCTGACAAGGGTCTTAACTGTGCTGCAAATATCTATGCAGCACGTAAGCACAATGATAAAGATGGATACATATTTTCTAAATCAATAAAACAATTATCTGATAAGGAAATGAAGTGGATTTTAAATAAAAACAATAAATACACTTATGTAACAGATAAGGATGGTGAAATCAAATATAGATACACAAGTATCATAGATACTTTTTATTATGAATTCACTGATGAAAACGGTAAGAAACATAATTTTAGCTGCAAGGAAAAAAGGGTATTAACTTTCAATCCATCATTATGCGAAAAGCAAAGATTTGAACTTAATAAAATGTTGGAAAAAGCAAAAAAATTAAAAGCTTCACAGGCTAAAAAAAGTGAATATGGTGAATCATCTAAATATGTCAATTTCTTATCATCTAACGAAGATGGTAAAGCAATAGATAAAAAAATAATAGTAGAAATTAACAAAAAAAAATATGAAGAAGATTATGCAATAGCGGGATATAATCTTTTAGTCACATCAGAATCAACCATGAGTGATGAGGATATATATAATACATATCATAACTTATGGAGAATAGAAGAAACATTTAGAATAATGAAATCAGAATTAGATGCACGACCAGTATTTTGTCAAACTGAAAGAACAATCAAAGGACACTTTTTAATATGTTATATAGCGGTATTGTTATGCAGGATTCTAGAGTTCAAAGTATTAAGGAATAAAATATGTGCTTTTGAGCTGTATGAGTTTATGAGAACATATAAGGTATTAAAAGAATCAAATGGTAACTATATAAATATATCATCATCAACAGATACGATCATAACTTTAGCTAATACTTTTAAACTGCCATTAAGGAACTTTTATCTATCAGATAAACAAATAAAAATGATGCTCAATCATATCATATGATCAGAGCACCATTTTTTCATTTTTACTTCTAAAGTCAGGTATTATAAACTAAATTATAATTCTTTGCATTAGGAAAGGTTTGGTTTATAATAAACCTATAATTAAAGGGGGTTAGAGAATGAACTTTAAATTTTCAAAACGAATAAGTGGTGTTAAAGCATCGGCAATTAGAGAGATTTTAAAAATGATGAATGATCCAGAAATTATTAGCTTTGGTGGGGGGAATCCAGCTAGTGAGACATTTCCAATAAGAAAATTAAAAGAGATCAGTGATGATATTTTTAATAATCAAGCTAATACAATTTTAGAATATGGCATTACTGAAGGAGATATTGATTTTAAAAAGGCGGCACTTAAATTTTTATCACGCCATGAAACTGTTTTAAAAGATTATGATGAAGTGATGGTAACTTCTGGTTCCCAACAAATCATGGATTTTATGAGTAAATGTTTATGTGATGAAGGGGATATTGTAATATGTGAAAATCCAAGTTTTTTAGGAGCTTTAAATGCTTTTAAAAGTAATGGAGCTAAACTGGTTGGAATTGATATGGAGGATGATGGGATTGATTTAGTCAAACTTGAAGAGGCTTTGCAGATGCCCCAGAAACCTAAATTTATTTATCTAATTCCTAATTTTCAAAATCCTACAGGAATTACTACATCTTTGAAAAAGCGTCAAGCAATTTATGCTTTAGCAAAAAAATATCAGGTAATGATTCTTGAAGATAATCCTTATGGTGATTTAAGATTTAGAAATGATCCAATTCCTTCAATTAAATCATTAGATGATGAAGGGTTAGTAGTATATGCTGCTAGTTTATCTAAAATTATTGCACCAGGTATGAGGGTGGCAATTATGATTGGACATCGTGATTTATTAGCTAAATGTACTGTTGCTAAGCAAACGAATGATGTTCATACTAATGCTTGGGCTCAAAGGGTTATGTCACGTTTTTTAAATGAGGTTGATATGGATGAGCATTTAAATAAATTACAAGCAGTATATAGTAGAAAATGTAATTTGATGTTAAAAGAAATGGATAGACATTTTAGTAAAGATTGTAAGTGGACTATTCCTGATGGAGGGATGTTTATTTGGGTAACTTTACCTGAAAGACTTGATATGCCAAGTTTTGTTAAAAAGGCAATTGAACATAAGGTTGCAGTTGTACCAGGAAATGCTTTTTATGATGATGATAATAAACATTGTCAATCATTTAGAATGAATTTTTCTATGCCATCTGATGAACA
>CAJTRV010000049.1:0-256 GCA_910578855.1 uncultured Bacilli bacterium | reverse complement strand
TAAAGGTGTAGCTATTTTAGGGGCGTTGATTAATGATTAAAAATATTGTTTTTGATATGGGGAATGTAATTTTAAGGTGGGATCCTGAATATATTGCTAGCAGGTTGAGTAATAATTTGGATGAACAGAAAATAATTATTAAAGAACTTTTTAATAGTGAACAATGGCAGATGTTAGACCAGGGGACAATAAGTCTTGATGAAGCTTTACAGCAAATATATTCAATAACAGATGGACAATATCATGATTTGTTGAA
>CAJTRV010000048.1 GCA_910578855.1 uncultured Bacilli bacterium | reverse complement strand
TTGACAAAATCACCTGGGGGGGGGGTATTATGGTTATAGAATGTGTCGAAATAAAGGAAGTGGTTTAGTGTGAGAAATGCAGTGAAAAAGCGAAAGAGATTATTGGCGATCAGTGTGGCCATGTTTATGATTTGTGGGATGGCATTAGGGTATGCCGCTCTTTCTTCCTCGCTTAAAATTAGTGGAACCGGAACGATCTCGGCTAACTGGGATATCTTGTTTACGAATATTGAAGAGATGGGTCGTAAGGGTGCTAGTAGTAATCAAAGTGAGATTACGGATAAACTTACCGCCATCTTTGATGTAAATATCGAAGCCCCTGGTGATTATATTGAGTATAATGTTACACTCAAAAACAACGGGAATATCGACGCGGTGATTGAAAGTATCGAGGGAATTGTGGAGGCGAATCAACAAACTCCAACGGGAATTCAATTCGGAATTCGCGGGATTAGAATTGGTGATGCTCTAATTGCGGGTAGTGAGAAAACGTTTGTTGTTCGAGCCGAAATTCTCAGTTCTGCGACAGTATTACCGAGGGGAACGAAAACATTAGATTTAAAAGTAAATGTTCGTCAGAATGATATTGACAGTAGTGGACTGGCGACGACGTTTAAGGATTGTTTTCAAACCAATGAAGCAGGCGATACCATCACCAAGTACTTGTGTGGTAAGAATAATACCAATGGCTATAGCGAGATTTTTGAAGTTAATATTCCTCAAAAGATCAATGGCCATATCATTACAAAAATAGGAAGTAAGGCCTTTAGTTCGAAAGGGTTAACATCGATTATAATCCCCAACACAGTAACGCAAATTGAAAATCACGCTTTTATGGGAAACCAATTAACGAGTCTTATAATACCAGATTCAGTAAAAACGATAGAAAATGATGCCTTTGTAGGGAATCAATTATCAGAAATTGAAATCCCCTCCAGTGTAACTAGAATTGGTTTTGGGGCTTTTCGTAATAATAAGATGCCCAATGATCAATCATTTATCTATAACCGAAATAGTGATGGGACGGAAAATAAGACAAGTTTAAATAGTTATGCTGGAATAGACACTAGGGTTGTATTACCAAATAATATAAAGGTTATAGGAGGACATGCTTTTCATGGAAATAGTATAACAGAAATCCATTTTCCAGATCAGTTAACCGCAATTGAGGCAGGAGCGTTTCAAGCCAATTATGGTCTTACACAAATTGTTATTCCAGCAAGTGTTACAACTTTAGGTAATTCGAGTTTCTGTGATTGTAGGAATCTTACGAAAGTAGAATTTTTGGGGGATGTACCAGCAATGGTTGGAATTGGTATTTTTACTGATAATAAGAAATTGACTACAGATACAATTCAAGTACCAACTGGTAAATTGGATCAATATCGAAATGCCAAAGGACAGTGCCAACAAAACTGTTTGCCAAGTAAAACATGGTTTGGAAGCGAAGATGCCAGTCTATTAAATGCCTTTTATGAATAACCATTTTTATTGTGTTAGAAAGGGAACAATTGATCAATCGTCAATTTGAAAATTCTGGATAAATAAATGACCAAGTAATTGCATATAGTAAGAAGAAATGATAATCTTCTTTTTTGTTCTAATAGTGTCCAGTCAACGTCAATTGACAAATGTGTAAATATTTGAGAAAATAAGAATGAATAAATGGGGTGAATAGTATGTACCATGATGGAATTGCTCTTACAGTCAAAGAAATATTGGAAAAACAATTCAAAATTGATACGAGAGGATATCGACCACAAGAGGTAGATAAGTTCCTAGATATCATTATTAGTGACTATGAGACCTTTGAAAAAAGAGTTCGAGATTTAGAAACTGATAAAAAAGAATTGATTGAGGAAAATATTCGGTTAAAACAGGAGATAAGGGCACTACGTACTAAGTTAGATGTCGTAAAAGAGAATAGTCATACGGATATCAATAATGCTGATTTATTACGTCGTCTATCTAATTTAGAGAAAATTATCTACGGAAAAGATATATAATATTTTGACAAACGCTGCATGCTAGTCATGTAGAGGAAAGTCCATGCTCGCACAAGCTGTGATGCTTGTAGTGTTCGTGTGTAGGGAAACGATAACCTACAGTAGCTTTTGCTAACGGCGCCGATTTACCTAAGTCTTTGATATGGTAATAGGCTTAACGTGCCATAGTGACGATTATCTAGAAATAGGGAAGTGGAACGGGTAAACCCCACGAGCGAGAAACCCAAATTTGGTAGGGGAACTAGGAAGAGAGAATAACGAATCTCGGACTGGATTGCAATTTGCAATAGATAAATGTTTGTCGCCTAGAAATAGGAACAGAACATGGCTTATAAAATATTATTTTTTTTATTTCCAACGAAACAAAAAAAGAGAGGTGTTAATCTTGAAAGAAATCGGTGAAAAGCTGAAGGAAACTCGGGAAAGCATTGGTGTTTCAATTGAAGAAGCAGCCGAAGATTTGAAGATGCGTCCTAGCCAGTTAGAAAATATTGAAGCTGGAAATATGGAAGCATTCAAGGATGTTTTTTCGCTCAAATACTTTATTCGTGACTATTCAAAGTATCTTGGATTAGATTATGAAGATATGATCGATGATTATAACGAATATTTATTTGATTATACTTCTAAGTTGTCATTGGATGATATTAAGAAAGCAAAGAAGAAAATGAGTAAAAAAGAGACAACCAAGCGGATTGCCTCACCATATACAATGGAGAAGAAGAAGTTTCGAATTCCACCAATTGTAATCTATTTGATTATTCTATTGGCTGTATTACTGATTGGTTATTTTACGATTTCGTTTTTTAATCATGAAAATGATGACTTTGTAGAAGATCCTGTTGTTATGAATGTGGATTATTAGGAGGATATTATGAATTTACCAAATAAACTTACGATGGTGCGCATTGGATTCGCTTTTGTGATTATCGCGCTGTTGTTATTTCCATTTGATGCGATGGGGATTACGTTACCAAAATTATTTGTCAACGAGACTATAGTTATTGATATTAAGTATATCATTTCCGGTGTATTATTCGTTCTAGCATCATTAACTGATTTTTTAGACGGTTATATTGCTAGAAAGTATCATTTGGTTACTGACTTTGGTAAAATGATCGATGCGATTGCTGATAAAATTTTGGTTAACTCAGTTCTTATTATTTTATGTGCAAGTGGCTTTATTCATCCAATTATTACGGTCGTAATTATTGTTCGTGATAGTATTGTCAATGCAATTAAAATGGTTGCTGGTAATAAAGGAAAAACCGTGGCCGCAATTAAAAGTGGGAAATGGAAGACAGCTTGTTTGATGGTTGGAATTACCTTAACATTATTTTATAACTTACCATTTGAAATTTGGAATTATAAAGTGTCTGACTTTTTATTAATTGTTGCTGCCGTTTTATCGGTTATTTCCGGAGTTCAATATTATGTATTAAATAGGGATCTAATTTTTGATAAAAAGTAGAGTATGAGAAAAACACTGATGCAGATCGTGTTTTTTTGTGAAAATTGCTTCTCAAATTTTTCCAAACGAATGTTCGTAAAAACTATTGACATTTGGTTTGGTTTCGCTTATAATGGAAATGTAAGTGTTAGGAAGATGAATTTTCATCATAAGGAGGAAACATATGGCAAAGCAAACAGCTAGTGATAAAACGCTCGATCAGGTTTTATCAGATATAGAAAAACAATTTGGTAAGGGAGCAGTAATGAAATTGGGAGCAACGGAGCATCGAGAGATCGATGTGATTCCCAGTGGATCATTATCACTTGATATTGCCCTAGGAATTGGGGGATATCCAAAGGGACGAATTATTGAGATCTATGGTCCTGAATCAAGTGGTAAAACCACGTTTGCGCTTCATGCGATTGCCGAAGCTCAGAAAATGGGAGGGCGGGTAGCATTTATCGATGCTGAGCATTCGCTCGATCCACAATATGCTGCTAAGTTAGGTGTAAATACCAATGAATTATTATTATCGCAACCAGATAATGGGGAGCAGGCCTTAGAAATTTGTGAGGCCCTTGTACGGAGTGGAGCAATTAGTGTTGTGGTAATCGACTCAGTTGCTGCCTTGGTACCGCAAGCGGAAATTGAAGGGGAAATGGGTGATTCTCATGTTGGATTACAAGCCAGATTGATGAGTCAAG
Organism: uncultured Bacilli bacterium; assembly: GCA_910578855.1. Classification (GTDB taxonomy): domain Bacteria; phylum Bacillota_I; class Bacilli_A; order RF39; family UBA660; genus MGBC107952. The sequence goes on along the minus strand of CAJTRV010000048.1, from coordinate 3,977 downwards.
CGCTTCGTAAACTATCGGGAATTATTAATAAGACGAATACAATTGCGATTTTCATTAATCAGTTGCGGGAAAAGGTAGGGGTTATGTTCGGGAATCCTGAAGTAACACCAGGTGGACGCGCTTTGAAGTTTTATTCATCTGTTCGCCTTGAGATTAGACGTTCAGAACAGATTAAAGATGGTGCTAATATTATTGGGAATAAAACCAATGTCAAAGTTGTTAAAAATAAAATGGCTCCACCATTTAAAACCTGTAGTGTTGATATAATGTATGGAACCGGGGTATCACGTGAAGGCGAAATCGTCGACCTCGCAACTGAAGCTGCGATTCTTGAGAAAAGTGGTGCTTGGTATGCTTATAATGGTGAGAAGATGGGGCAAGGAAAAGAAAATGTCAAAGCATTATTGCGTAATGATACAAAATTAAAAGAAGAACTGGAGAAAAAAGTTCGTCAACATTTTGAGATTGATCTTACCAAAGAAAAAAAATAAAAGAGATGACGAAGTCTCTTTTATTTTAGTTTGAAGGTTGTTGGCGCATGTTTGAATACTAAGTATAGGGCAATACTAACATAGAGAATTGTAAAGATGACAATTACACTTGCAAAGATAATCGTTGGTGCTTGAAAACCAATACAGTAGTAACAAATAAGATAGGTAATTACCGTAGCGATTGTGTATGGCCAACTTTTTTCTTTCATATTAATGTCATAGGGCTGTAATAAATAATAGAGAATGAGATAATGAGTAGAGAAGAAGATGCTAAGGGAAACAATGGAAATAAAGATAAGGAAATAGTTGATTGGATGCGTTGTACCACCCGTTGTATAGAGCAATAGTGATAATCCGGCACCAATGATGCTAGCTGGAACTAAATTGATTTTAATTAGTGTTTTTAGACGCTTTTTAAATAATTGTAGAATAACACCTGGTTTTCGGTAAAAGCGGTAAGACAGCATACTATGATCACAGTGAAAGAACATTGCCTGGGTTACTAAAGTTCCACGGTTAATCATATAAAGAATAAATACGAAATAGGGTAAGGAAGATAATAATATATTATTTACCTGCTTACTAATATCTGGAACAGCTTGGGTTGCAATCAAGACAATTATAATTAGAGTAAAACTAATCAGGGCTGTTTTTTTCATCGAATAGGTTAAGATTTTTTTATGGCGTGCAACAAAGATATCGTTAAAATATTCATAACCTTGTTTCTTCTGAATATGATCATCTAACGTTAAATCTTGCGTCAATGCTTTATTTAGTTGTTGTCTGGTTGCCTTTTGACTAGCATCTGCGGTGTTAAAAATAATAGTATCAAGTGTTAACATTTTCTTGTATAGTTTTTTATATCCCTGATATTCTAATAGATAGACTAGTCCAAAGATACTAGCAATAAGAAAGGGAATCATCAGAAGAAATAAGATTGAATTGGGAACCACGATTGAAAGAAATAAGGGTAAACCATAAGCACTAGCAAGGCCAAATAGACAAGCAGCAATGAAAATTTTATAGTTGTTTTCTGTAATTATTTTTTTAGCGTTTTGATTATAATATAACATCATACTTACCCAGATAATCTTAGTACTGGCTAGGAAGAGGGGAAACATCAACGCATACCAAATTGGCAGGTGATAATGAAGGCATAGAACCATTAGAATGGTGCACATAAAAATCATTGTCTTAGCGAGAAAGGCAAAAAAGCTCGAAAGGGCATAATGCTTACTATCAACACGAAGAAGGACTACCGCATAGTATTTATTCTTAGTAGGATTTAGCAATTCAGTATTGATTATTCCGCCTACTAGCGTAAGGAAAAATAGAACAGTTCCAAACGTATTTGCTACGGAAAGGTTAAGTGCTAAAATAGGTACTATAACCATCAGAAGCAAATATAATATTTTATTTGTGATATTACGTATAACAGTAAACAGTAAGGAAATGATATTGACCATCGATTTTAATCCATCATTTTGATAAAGTGTAGTGGAGACAAATTTTCCCACACCTGGTAATTGCTTTGCACGGTAAATAAGTGTATTCGCATAATAGGTATTGGTGAGAGCAAATGAATGCCGTAATGTATTAATCATTATGATCACCTTTTAATGTCTCAATAATTTTTTCTTTAAATTCTTCATTGTCTAAATCCTGTTGATCAATTTCTTCAAGAATTCCTTGGTTTAAAATGACAATTTCATCACAGAGGTCAACTGCCAATTCCATAATATGGGTACTAAAGATTAGAATGTGATCTTTTTTGATTTCCTTGAGGAGTTTTTTCATTTCATCGGCGACGACAATATCAAAGGAAGTAAGGGGCTCATCTAATAAGATAATGGTTGGACTGGCAATGATATAAATAAGCATCTGCATTTTATTTTTCATTCCATGTGAGTAATCTTTCATTAGCTTATCCCGGTCTTCAGGATCAATTTGTAAAAGGTCAAAATACTCATCGATTGTTTTTAAGTCTTTGATTTTATCATGATTGATATCGATAAAGAATTTTAGAAATTCACGGCCTGTTAAAAATTCTGGAACCACAGGAGTTGATAAGACATACCCGATGTCATCGCTGGTTACCTTTTTCTTTGTAGTGCCATCTATAATATAGAATTCACCTTGATTTATTTCCAGATCTTCGTTTAAACAGTTAAAAAGGGTTGTTTTCCCAGCTCCATTTCGTCCAAGCAAACCGTAGATTTTTCCGGTTTCAAAAGTGAAGTTGATATTTTTTAATACTTCTTTTTGATCGAACTTCTTCTGTAAGTTTTCTATTACTAATTTCATATATACACCTCAAAACTATTGTATCACACTTTAGATAAAAGGAAAAACCTTGAAATTCAAGGTTTTTGTTGTTATCAGTTGTATCTGTATGATTACATTTATGACTCCAGGGTTACCATTTGACGTTGTGATAATGATATAGATAGTGAAAAAAACAATGTATTTTATAATAAAAATCCTGAAATCATTTATTCAGGATTTTATCAATATAAATGGCGGAGTAGGAGAGATTTGAACTCTCGCGCCGGTTGCCCGACCTACACCCTTAGCAGGGGCGCCTCTTCAACCTCTTGAGTACTACTCCAGACAACATACATTTTACCGTATTCTAGCATAGTTGTCAACAGTTTTAGCATGATTATAACGAAAAATAGCTTTTTGGAAAAAGCTATTTTAAAGTTATAAGAGGGGAATTTATATGGCATGAGAATAAGTGTGTATTCGAATAGATTAACTCTATTCAATATAATTTATGACGAAAAATAATTTTAGAAACAGCAGATGCATAGAAATTAAAAAAATGTTCATTTTATTTATGAAGATGCATATAATATATTGAAAAATAAAAAAAATTAGAAAAAATAATTGACTTGAAATTAGCAAATATAGTATAATGTATACAGATGCGGATGTAGTTTAATGGTAGAACCTCAGCCTTCCAAGCTGACTACGTGAGTTCGATTCTCATCATCCGCTCCAAAGTGAAATATGCTCGAACTTTTCGAGTTTTGATAGATAACTAATTCAAAATTTGGATTAGTTTTTTTGTATTTAAAACTATCCTACTTTAAAAGAAAGGATGGAAACTATGGTAAATATTATTAAGGAAGAAATACCTATTGAAGAATCTTTAAAAAGAAAACTGGAGTTTATCTGTGAATTTACTAACACTACACCAGCTATTATAAATGGTAATGTTCGTAAAATAGATAAAACTAATTTGACCTACATTGAACCCCATAGAATTATCATTAAAGGTGTTAATTTTCTAGTATTTAATTATTCTAATGAGATATTTATTGAAAACTTATCAAATAAGATTAAATTATCAGATTTAGAAGATTATATTAAAGCATTAGTATAAATATACTATTCCAAGTGAAAACTTGCCCTAATGGGCTTAAAATGGGCTATATGGGTTAGTTAAATAGGTAAATGCAATTTATGTTTAACTATTGTAAT
>CAJTRV010000047.1 GCA_910578855.1 uncultured Bacilli bacterium | reverse complement strand
ACTATAAAAGTGTGTAGTTTATTACTAACTTACACACTTTATTTTACACTCTCTAAAATTATTTCATATTTTCTTCTATGAATTGTTCTATATTATTTATTTGTTCTTGAAATTCAAAGGTTATGATAACCTTTCTTTCATTTGTTACTTCTATTTTATCAACTAAGGCTTGAAGCATTCCTCTATTTAATTTTTTGATATTTTTATATTTTAAGAATGTTTTAATATAGGTATTGGTTGCCCCTTCATTATTTTCTAAAGTGATTTTTCCTTCTTTTAACTTTTTGTTTCTATCTTCAACTTCCTGAATTTCAATTTCTAATTGTTCTTTCATTCTTACATATTGTTCTTTATTAATTAAATTCTCTACCAAATCAAAGTATAACCTATCTAATACACTCTTATTTTTATTTATTATTTTTTGGTTATTTTTTATTTGCTTATCCATATATTCGGTTTTTGGTTTTTCTTTCGCATCAGACTTTATCTTGTCAATCAAATGACTTATGTTCTTGACTTTTTTTATTTCTTCTTGAATTGCCTTAAGAACGATTTCTTCCAAAACATCTTCCCGTATTGTATGCTTGGTACAATGGGTTTTACTTCGACTTGTGTAAGTACTACAATGAAGATAAGCTATATTTTTCGCCATTTTCCTATGCATAGCATAACCACAATCAGCACAAAACACATAACTTGAAAATAGATATTCTTTCTTAGCTTTATTACTTCGCTTAGGTGTTCTATCAAGATTTTTTTGGATTAAGTTATATAACTCCTGCGTGAATATTGGTTCAAATTTATTTTCTTTTCGATACCATTCTTTTTTTGGTACTTGTTGCTGTTCATGAATTTTGTAAGATACAATACGGTATTTTCCTTGTATCATATGACCCAGATAGGCTTCATCACGTCCTATTCGACTAACTGTTGAAGCAGACCATAGTGAACCTTTCAAGTGACAGTTTTTATAATTCAATCCTTTTAATTTTTTATAGGTACTCGGGTTTGGTATCCCCATTTCATTCAACTTATTCGCTACCCACATTGTACTTTTTGCATCATATCCAAGCCATTCACCTATTTGCAACACAATTTTACTAGCTTCTTTGTCAATAACAAGTACATTTTTATCCTCTTTGCTTTTTTCATATCCATATTTAGCAAAAGCACCAATAAACAGTCCTTGTTTTCTTTTTTCATCAAATACCCTTCGTACCTCTATTGATGTCTTATAAGCGAATCTATCATTCACAATTCCATTCATTGGTACCTCGAAAGTATAAACGGATTGAGGGTCCTTTATTGTATCAACGGCGGGACAACCTCCCGTTGAAATAAACTCAATGTTGTGTCTTGGAAAAAAATCTTCTAAATAGTGTCCCTGGTCCGAATGATTACGAAATGCTCGTGATAATTCTTTACATATCACTAAATTGATTTTGTGTTCTTTGATATCTTCAATCATACGCACAAAATTAACCCTTTCGTCATCATCAGTCCCTGTTTGCCCATCATCAATATAGTAGTCCACAATTTCATACTCAATGTCCGTAAAACGTCTTTTACAATATTCTGACAACATCAGTTTTTGATTAGAAACACTTTCACTCTCATCATTTGTATGATTTTTTGATAACCGAATATAAAGAGCAATATACCATTTTTCAACATGTGATACTTTTTTTCGCTTTCTGCGAGCCATTTTTTCCTCCTAACTAAATATCACATACACATATATATTATATCATGTATATCATATTATTGTCTATTCTTCACTTACGGTTGTAAAATATTGATATAATAATTCTTCAATTGTCTTAGTATTTTTTTTATAATATAACTCCACTTGATACCCACTAATAATTAGTAAGTTTTTTTCTTGTTTATGGCTTAAAATATCCTCATTATCTTTTCGTTCTTTCATAAGTTTTCCCCCTTATTCAAAGGTATTCCTCTTATGAAAGTTTATGATAATGTCTAATAAAGATATGATGATTTAACAGGGAAAGCAAAAAGAACATAGACACAAACCTATGTTCTTTTGCTATTCTTTAGTTTCCACAATATTATCAAAATAAATTATCTAAACCTAATAAGTTAGGTGGCTTTTAACTTATTACCTTTTATATGCAGTTTATTTGTAGTTCTAAGAACCTTACCAATATTTTCTTGAGTAAACATTTTATCATTTATTGAACCCAATTTATTGGGATTCTTTAAGGTAATAATATCATCATCTATTACACATGGAATTTTTGTTTTGGTATGAATTTTAGGATTATCTTGTACTTTCAAAACAAGTTCTTCCATTTTAGTTATCATTTCATTTCGATTCCCCATAGCTTGACATTGCTCTAAAGTTGTTTTAAAACCTAGATTAGTTAAAAAACAATATCTTTCTTCAGGAGACATATCAATTAGCTTATAACAAAAATTCCTAAAAACTTTTTCATATTGATTCATAATACCACTTCCATTTCCTTTTTAAATTTTAAAATTATATTATCTGGTATAGGAATTTGACAAATACCAAAAATATTTTCAATATTATCTCTTACACAAAATTCAATTCTTTTTTCTCGAATATCTTTTAACATTTTTACTTTAGAAGGAGTTTTTGCAAATGATGATTTTAATACTTTAATATCGGGATTATGTGTCCATATATAATTTGCTAACGCACATTGATTTTCTTGCGGTGTACCCCCGAGAGAGGCTCCAATATATTTTAAAATGATATTTAAAAGATTTGTACCTTTTACACTATCATAATCAATTAGTTCATCTTCATTTATTTTTATAAGTGCATGTACTACCGCATAATCATCATTATATCTCATTTGTGCCCAATCTAACGAATCTGCAAAATCAATATAAAAATAAATACCATTACCTAACCATTCTTTTCGTCCGTTTGATAAATGAAATTTTTGATTTCTTACAATTCTATTTGCGGAATATTGATTTGTCCCATGATAGCCTGTTAAATACATTGTTAGTAATCTCCCTTTGTTTATTATTCCCACTTAAATATAACATATTTAACACCCAAAGGCAAGACAACCCTTATTTGTGTTTTAAACACATATCAAAATCATAAATAAGCATATAGCAACATCTATAACACTAAAAAAATCAAACCTTTGATTTCAAATTTTTTAAGTTTTTTATTCTCTAGTTTTCTCAACATCATCAAAATCAAAATCAATTGTTTTTGATGTCTTAGCTTGTTGTTTGTTTTCTGCTTCATCAGAAGCTGTTTTTATATCATTTAACGCTTGTTTCTTCTCTCTAGCTATAGAATTATCAAACTCATTCAAAGTGCTCCTGCGTGGCTTATATGAAGCATTATCAAAATAAAAACTCTGTACCTCATAAAATTGATTATCTTTTACAATAAACCGTCCCTTTATATTGGGAATTGTACTAGCTTTATCATTACCCAGCATTATACGACTTGGTTCCTTATCGGCAAAATGACCACAAACTCGGTAAGCAACATTACTTTTAATCTGTCCCGTAATAATCGTACTGTCAGGGCGCTGAATCCCCATAATCAAGTGTATCCCCACCGAACGGCTTAGCCTTGTCAAGGTTTCAATGTTATCATACAAAATTCTCGATTTTTCTTTATCTCTCACGCTTAATAACTCCGCTAGTTCATCAATAAATATAATTTTTCTTTCTAATGGTATTAGTGCAACTTTATTATAGTCGTTTAGGCTTTCAACCCCACACTCTCTAAACAAATCAAGTCGTTTTTTGGTTTCCTCCACTGTATCACTTAATACGCTAACTGTTTCCTCATAATCATAATAAATCGGTACATCTTCTTTAAATCCTGAAAACGATACCCCACGCTTAAAATCAATCAAAATAACCTCATAACCTTTTTCCAATGCCTGATATATCAGGCATTTTAGGATATTGGATTTTCCGCTACCCGTTTCACCAGCAATAAAAGCATGGGGATATTTTTCTAAATTAATCTCCATAACCCCTAAATATGTCATACCTATTGTTAATATATCATCAAGAATATTTAAATAGCGTTCTTCCCACTCTATCATATTAGGCAATGGTTTACTTTCAATCACTAACCATATATAACGGTTGTCTTTTACGTCCTGAACAATATCAAGTATTTTATCATTCAAGTACATTTCTAAACTGTCCTTTTTCTTTTGCCATTCACTAATTGGTACAAGACTGTAAAACTTAACTGCACTTGCATATTCACTTACATCTTCATCACTACAGTAACTAGGCACTATATCATTAGAATGCAACCCGACACTAATAAATACCTCGTTAAAATAGTTTTCCATTTTCCTCATGGGTGCTTCTTTAATATGTTGCCATATTCCCACTCCAATCATAACTAACAGTCCAAAAATTATCATTTGTCCCGAAGCAAACATTAACAGTATCAGAAAAATATAACCAATCAGGACAATTATGTTATGTTTGGCAACACTAAGCCCCTTTTTTAGGTAATACCAGATTGATCCAATTGTTTTCCCGATTAACCAGCCAAATACATAGAATACATCTTCAATTAATGTATCGGTCAAACTTTGATTTTCTTTCTTCATAATCTCTCCTCATTTCTCTACATATTTTTATAATAATAAGATTTGATGATAAGATATGTTTTGTAATTAATCACAACCTTTCTAACTGTTTTTCTTGTTCCTTTTACCTTGCAAGGCATAGTGTAATTGTTCTTGTCATGAATGATTAAATTCAGGGCTTTGTAAACCTTTGTTTTATCCCTGAATGTAATGTAGGGATATTTTTCAAGCAGATTTCTAAAATAGTCACGGTCAATAACAATGCGATTATTTTCAACTATTTCTGTCGCTTCCAGCTTAGCCACAATACTAAGATATTCCTTAAGCAAAAATTCCAACAAGCTCATTATAAGTCACCTCTTGTTTTATCTTTCATCTTGACGGAACTGTTCAAATAGATATCAGTTGTTTTTATTTTGGCATGTCTTAATTTGTTTCTAACCTGATGTTTAGATTTGCTTTTTTGATATTCTAATTTGGCGGATATTCTTCTTAAATCAAGACAAGAAAAGCCATATAGTTTGGCTTTCTGTTGTAGATATTGGGATGAATAAAACAACCTTTTATTGTCTAAACCCTTATCACGATAATAATATATCGTATCTTTTAAACACACATAAAGAGGGAGATTATCTTTTTTATTAATAGTTGAAAATGCTTTTTTACCACCTTTACCGATAAATGAAAAACGAATTTTTTCATCACAAATATGACAATCTTCTATTTTGATTTGTGACAACTCCGATACCCTTAATCCCGTTTCAATCATGGTTAAAAAACTTACCTTTAATTTTTTGTTTTTTAAGCGGTCAATGGTTCTTTTAATTCTGGGATATTCTGCTTTGGTTGCTTTTCGATATTTTTTCTTAGCTTGTTGTTGAAGCCTTTCAATGTCCTTTAACTGTTTGTTGGTAATACTGATTTGATAGCATTTACAAAAATAAAGCAAGGCATTTTTGCTTTGTGAAAACTGGTTTTTATAATAAATATGAGCTAGCTTAGTAATTAGATTAGATACGTCTATCTTAGAACAGTCATTCATTAAATAATGCCCCTCTAACAGCCTAGCCATACGGTTATAATAAGTGTTGACCGTGTTAGGACGAAGCCCGAGGGAGGCGAGAAAAAGCTTATAGTTGGATAATAGGTTATACTTCATTTACAACTTCTCCCCTAAGTTACATCAAGAGCGTGTCATAATATATATTTATATATATTATGACATTATATGTTAATCTGTTTTTGACCCCTAAAGCCAGTAATACCATAGCATTTGGAGGTGTAACCTTTATATTTTAATATATGCGGTGGTTACACCTTGTGATACCGATATTTGACCGCTATTTTGCCCCATAAAAAAACATTTTTGTGTGGTGTAAAATAAGAAAATTGATTTTATATATTGAAGCAACAAAAAAAGTGATAAAACCAGTTTAGATTATCACTTTTTCAATATCTTATGGTAAAGATATTATTGTTTTGTAATCACATAAGCAAAGAGAAAAGCAATCAAATAAATGATTGCTTTTCTAATGGAGTATACCAATTATTATATCTTAATAATTCAATTCTATATCTAATTACACTATACTAAAATAATTATTGTTTTTTATCCTTAGATAAGTTAGGCAATTTTAGTTGTGTGTAAGTTTCATCATATACTTGTGTAACATCATCTTTTAATTCAAGTATAGTTTGTTTATCTTCCTCTGAAAGAGGAGAATAATATGTTCCTGTTTCTGGCAAATCTCCAACGTTTTTCCAATAACATGAAACTAAATCACTATCATAATAGCTATCAAAGATGACATATTTAGATAATTGCACTGTATATTTACTAAAGTGTTTATTATCCTCATAATAATCCTTATATTCTTCATGTATTTTATCAGGTGGTAATATACTATACTCAGTACGTTTATCAACAATAGGTCCTTCTATTAAACCATCATTCCATTCTTCAGTAACGTCATATAAATATCCTTGAATTTTACCAAATCTAATAAGTACTTCATTATCATAGGCTTTATCAACTTCCTGCCCTGACGTTAAAGCAGATATTTCCTCTATAGTATACCCCTTATCTGCAACCATTTTATTTACTTTATCATAATATGCTTGAACTTTATTATTAACGTTGTTAAATTTGGTACCTTTACCTCCGTTACTACTACATCCTACAAATAATACCATAGCAATTACTACAAAAAATATTTTTTCAATTTTTTTCATTCTATATTCCTCACTTATCTGTTCATAAATAGTATATTATCATATATATTAATCACTAAAATTTATATATTAACTTAATTACCCTCTTTTTTAGCTTTAATATATACAAAGTTATTATAACCATTACAATTACATGAAATAATAATAAACATAGCGTACCATAGAATTTCATACTATCTCTTACTTTTAGAGGGTTTAATGGATTTATATATATTGTCTTTTTTTGATTCTCTTTTTTTCCAATAAAAGTTAAAACCTCTTGTTTATATCCATAGGTTTTTCCTTCATATCTATATGAATATACAACATATTTTGTTATGCTCGTATGATAACCATCAACATCATCTACTTCACCAATCTCTTTAATTAAATCATCAATCCGAGCTGATACTTTAACAAAATTCTTAGTTTCATTAATGTATGTTAAGAACATAATTAAGCTAAAAAATATCATAATAATTGTATATATAAGTAATATATAATAAACCTTTAAGTTTTTAGTACCCATTTCCACTTGTATGTTCATAGTTCATCTCCTCTCCCATTAGACGAAAAACTAAATAATATATTGATTCCTTAACAATAACTTTTCTCCATTCTTGAATACTATTTATTAATAATTAATTTTTTAGCATCTTCATACCACATATATAATAACGCTGTACCTCTATTTATAGTAATAGTATGAGTACATCCTTCATCAACACAATCATCAAACACTTCTCTACCATTTAGTTCATATTTTTTTTCTTCAATATTACCCCAATAATTATACATTGCTGTTCTAGATCCTAATAATTCATTTCCATCAAAGTAATATCTAATATTCCATTCAGTACCAGTAATTGATGGATTTTCTAAAGATATTACATCTCCTGCACTTAAATTAATTTTCATTAGGGGATTATGATTTAATTCTGTAACTTTAAAAAATTTATAAAAATCATCTACGTCCTCTACTCCATCTGAATTTTCATCTAAAACAAACTTTAATTCACCTGAAAGTAACTTTATATCCAAAAGGTCACCTTTCCGCATATGTATAGGGTATGTAGATATATCAGAAGAGTTATTTTCGTCTAATTGCATATTTTTTGACATAGAAACACCATTATAAATATTAGGTTTAATATAATATTCTATCGTAGAACCTTCTTTATGACAACTAATCAATGTTTTATCTTCTACAAGACATTCGAATCTATAACTTTTACCGACTTCTAGTTGTATACCATTTTTATTTATAATGTTATCCTTAATATTTAATTTTAATGATAAATAAGTAGTATCCCCTTTTACAATATTAAACTCTTGTTCGTGAATGTCATATCCTTTTGCTTTAACTTTCAAAATGTATGTTCCAGGAAGTAACCCTCTAAACTTATAATATCCATTATTATCAGTTTTAACTGTATTTTTTTTATCTCCATCTTGCCATATTTCTACTACAGCTCCACTAATAGCACTATCATTTAACACATCATGCACATGCCCTTCCAATTTACCACTACCATAAGTACAATTATTAATAGAATTCCAGTTTTCAAAATGATAATTTTTTCTAAATATACTATTATTTTTATCCCATATACTTTCTTCAAGCACATAATTATATACATTTTTCAAAAATGTAGCTAACATAGTATCAGGTGTTAACTCCCATTTAGCATATAAAAATAATGTCGTATCAGCACAAATTAGAGGAGGATTTTCATTTAAACGAGGTTCTAAAGTAACATCAAACGCTGGTCCTGATTGAATATCAAAGCCTACTAAATCAAAGTTTTTTAATGCTGTTAAATTAGCACCAAGTTCTATACCAAAATTTCCCTTCCCCGCAATATTAATTGGTTTAAACTTTTGAGTCATATCACACAAATTTCTAAAATTTCCATTTTTATATTGAAATCCTTGTGTTGATTCAATTGTATAATTAATTTTTGCTTCTCCAGTAGCTGTATAAGTTACAGAAAAAACGGGTATGTCAAGAAAAGTGTGTAAGTAGTTAGGATATTATATATAA
>CAJTRV010000046.1 GCA_910578855.1 uncultured Bacilli bacterium | reverse complement strand
ACTATAAAAGTGTGTAGTTTATTACTAACTTACACACTTTATTTTACACTCTCGAAAAAACAAAATCAATTGATAATTCAGCATTTAACCTAACAGATACTCTACCAATTTCCTTACTTCCACTAATTTTTTCTATTGTTCCACTACCATGTGTAACATTTTCACTATTTTCAATTTTTGCTTCAATTCCGCCTTCAATAGTTGCTTTTTCTGTAATAGATAATGTAAATTCTTTCACATCTATATTAAACCAATTAAATTTGGCGTTTAAACGAGCAGTAACATTTGGAACTTTAATTTCAACTTTTCCACATAGCTTAACCTTATCAGTTAATTTATAACCATCACCAAAATTTATTTTAATTTTGCCAGGAATGAAAATACTTCCACCCATTTTTTTTCTTGCCTGTAATTCATCACTTGAATCATAATAAAATTCAACACCATCTAGAAAACATTCGATATTTTTCTCATCTATTTCCGTACCAATTCCCTCGAAATCAATTGATTTCAATATTTTTGATACATCATTAGGTTTACTTGCATTTATCTTTAATAAATTATCATTTTCCTTTATTACTTGTGTTGCAACCAAGGCGATAGAGTTTAAATTATCTTCTGTTTCAGGCAAAACAAACGCTGTTTCATTTTTTATTTTTTTTGTTTGTTCATTATAAGGTAATTCCACAATATAAGTTCCATCTTTATTTTCAAATATAGAATATTTAAGACCTTGTATTTCATCCACTAAAACACCTTCAGCATATTCTATATTTTCATGAGGATTATCTCCAATATTTGCTGAATCATTTACTTTTTTTATCACTTCTAAAACATGATTAATTTCTATTAAAGTTATAGTTTTATTTGGATAAAACATATTATCAATTAATTGCAAATATCCATCACTAATTGCTATGTAATCTTGACTAGGATATTTTAATTGTTCCATATCAAAACAGAAATCTTTCACTTCTGGACGATTCACATATCCCATAGCATTCGCAACCGTTACCGCAACAAACTCTCTAGTCGCATAATCATTTGGTGAAAATAGTATCATATTATCTTCATCAGCTTTTAAGTCTATAATACCATGTTGGATAGCTGTTTCTATTTTACTAGCGTCATTTGCTTTATCAAAATCATCAAAGCTATAACGCTCAAATTCACTTGTTAATTGTAAGTTATCTACTAATTTTGTTATCCACTGTTCCCTTGTAACTTCCCCTTCATCAACAACTTCACCATTTTCCATTGTATATCTTACTAGGATATCAAGAGGATATGTATTGTTACCAAACTTAACATTCTGTGTTAATTTTATTTCCTTTGTATTAGGATGACTCGTTTGAGCATTTACAGAACTTATGGAAAAACTACTAACTACCATACTTGAAATTATTGTTAAGACCATTACCTTTTTCAACTTGTTCTTTTTTTTCAAAAATAATATTGAAAATAAGCTTAATCCAGCAATTCCTATTAATCCCGTAATTGGTGATATATCACCTGTATTAACACTGCTATTTATATCGTTTGGATTATCTTCACTTGGTTTAATAGTAACTTTTTCATCACTTCTTTCAACTATAACCTTATATTCCTTTATTTCATTTGCTTTTAATAATGGAATATTAAATGTAGTTTTTTCACTTGAAGATAATTGTTCTGGAAGTGATACATTTACTGTTGTTATGGATATCACCATTAAAAAAACAGTAAAAATTGAAAATACTTTTCCTAAAATTTTTTTCATTTCTTTTTCCTCCCTGATGTAATTTTTTAGAATAAAAGCATTAAATATTGGAAATACTAGATATAGAAATAGCAAGGAATTTCGTAGAATATTTAATTCTACGAAATCCCTTGCTATTTTAATGATTATAATGAAATTGACCATAATTTTGACCATTTATAATTGTGATAATAATTCCATTTGTTTTACTTTATGCGTTTCTGTTGAGTGAACATAAATAGACATTGTAGTTGAAACATTAGAATGACCCAATATTTCACTAAGCGTTTTAACATCCATACCAAGTTCAATACACCTAGTTGCAAATGTATGGCGCAATGCATGAAAATTAATCGTTTGTATATTGATTAATTTAATTGTTTTTTTAAATTGATACTGAATTGTCCGAGGATCAACCATATCCTCATTTTTATTTACAAATATATAATGATTATTTGTTATTTTTTCTTTTTCATAATAAGTTTTTAATATAGAATATAATACCGAAGATATCGGTATTTTTCTTTGTGCATTTTTTGTTTTTGGAGATGTAATAACCAAGGCTGTTTTTGTTATTTGATGACTTTTATCTTTTCTTTGAACCCTTTGAACTGTTTTATTAACAATAATATACTTATTCACAAAGTCAATATTTTCCCATTTAAGCGCACATAATTCACCAATTCTTAGTCCCGTATATAAACATATTAGAATGGCTAATGAAATCATATCTAATTTATTTTTAGTATAAGTTTCTAAAATACATTGTTCATTTCTTGATAATACTTTAATATTTTTAGCTTCATTAGTTGGCATATCTATTTGTAAATAAAATTCTTTAATATAATCTTTTTTTTGAGCAAATAGTATCGTTGATTTGATTACATAGATGATACTTTTAATTGTGCTAGATGATAATTTTTGCTTTGTTTGTTTATTTTTTAAGTTCATCAATGTCACTATTGTTTCTTGTATTATATTGTTAGATAATTCATCTATATATGCTTCCCTTAAAATAGAACTAATATAATTTTCATATAAATTGAGATATTTGTTGTAAGTGGATTCTTTGATAAAGTTTTGTTTATATTTTATCCACTGATTAAAAACCTCATCAAATTTTATTTTTTTATCTTGTTTGATTTTATCAGGCAAGTGTATATCATGTTTTATTTGCTCTTTTAACTTAGCTTTTACCTCTCTGTATGACCTTGCGTATATTGATTTATATATCGTTTTATCATGAATTCTAGCTTTAATATAGCGGGCTTCCCAGCGTCCGTCTTTTCGTTTATGGATATTTTCTCCTCTTCTTGACATATTATTTTGACCCCTTTCTTGACCATAAATAATTTATGATTGTATAAAAATGTCGTCAAGTTACTTAAAAAACGGGAATTTTGTTGCAAAATACGACATAAAATGGGATAATTTAAATGGTTACTAGTAAGAATTAGTTATCGTAGAATTAAATATTCTACGAACTAACAAGATAAATTTAGTCAGTATATTAATATGTAATGTTTATAAAAAGTTGCTATATATTTTGATAAAAAAACAGTGAAGCTACCGTTTGCGGTAATCACTGTTTTTCGTCATTGTAGAATTATCGAGTAATATATCTTTGTGCCTATCTATAAAAGCAATGGTAGACACAATTGTCGTAGCGTCGATAGCCCCTATCAAATTACTTAAGCGTTCTTCATTCCAAAATATATCATCAAGAGAAGCAAGTGAACATGATACTTCTTGTATTGGTAAAGCAACCCAATTATAACTATCTGTATGTCCCACCAGCATATTAAAATGTGTACTTCTTGCTTCAATAGATGCTTCATAATAATTTTCATAATTAGTAATTGATTTCAAACTAGCTTGCCATGTTTCCTTTTTATTATTTAAAGTTATAGAGCATTTTATTTTTATATCGTCTTCCATACAACCTACCTCCTTTATAATAAACTGTATGTAAATAGGTTTTAGAAGATTAATATTATTTTTCTGTTACAAGAATTTTTCCTATCTATTAAATTTAGAATATAGTTGATACTTGTATAGGATAATAAATTGAAATATCAATCTATATAAAATAAAAAAGTCTTTAAATTTAAAGGCTTTTTTATGTATGTGTATGCGATATTTTTAGTTGTGTATTTTGAACCCCAGCCGTCGGCCCTGTTGGACCCGTTGGTCCTCCTGATGGACCGGTTGGTCCGGTTGGACCCTGTATACAGCAACAATTTGGTCGAAAGCGTTCATCAGCCTCTATTTTTTTCATTGCTCGATTATAACAATTCATATGATACCTCCTACTATAAGGTATGAAGCGGATTCTTTTACAATAATTATAATACACTATTAGAATATCAATCCAGAAAATTATTATTGAAAAAGATCCCTATAGTACAATCTGGGACAATAAAAAACTAAAAAAATAAACCAATCATTAGCTTATCACCGTTTTTTATAACTGATAATATGTATTAATAAATAGATAATGTTCATAATAAGGAAAAGGAGGATATTATGGACAATAATATGGATATGGGAAATATGACATCAAAGGAAATCGGTGATTTCATGTCAAAAACATTAATAGAGCGCGGAAAGGAAGCAGCAGCTAGAATGTATCCAGGTGTAGATTACGGAGATCTTTCATCCAAAACCCTAACAGAACTGGGAAAACAAGCTCTTTCACATGACAATAACCTATCAAACCAAGATACAAGTAATAACATCTAGATCTTCGTAATACTATTCTTATAATGGGACAATACGATACAGATAAAAGATCGACAATCCAGAATCTAAGTTGACAAAGCTAACTTAGGAGTGTGTTACCTTATTTGGATACCTAGATAAACAAACATTATATGGTATTCAATATTATCTGAACTTAATTAAAAGAGCCTTTATTTAGGCTCTTTTGATTTTACCCCAAGTAATGCTACATACTTGTGATAAAGTAAACGTTATACCAAAATTCATTGGTTATAAAATTTCTTTTAAATTATGGCTTATTCCTATGATCTCGATCCATTATTTTGTACTTGCTAATGATTCAATCTATAGCAATTAACTGGTGTCATACTATCTCTTAAGCAAAGTTTATATTTAAATTTTTATCTTGTAGACTTTACCACGCAATATTAAATCTCTTTTGCCTTGAATTAATTAGTTTTATTATAACTAATCCAAAATTACCATTTTAGATAATCTCAATAATCCTTAAAAATTAATTATGGCATAAAAGAACTTGGATGATATGATTTTATACACATCTCTTCAGCTTTTCTTAATACATCCAATCTATCATCAACAAAAACTGCATCCTCTAATAATATATGAAAGTGTTTACAACATTCCATAATAACTTCTGGTTTCATCATAGTGGAACTTATAAAAAATATATGATCTTTCTTTATATTAGGATAATGCTTGGCTAACCAAGAATATTTTTGATTAATTTCATTATTGGTAACAGCTGCTCCCACAATAAAAATGTTATCTGGATTTAATTTTTCTACTATACGCTGCATAGTTTTAAGGGGTCTTGCTTTTTCAAATAAATCAGAGAACAAAAAATCATCTAATCGTTGACACCCTAATTCTGGATTTCTACTCATGTATATCATATCATCATATCTATACTCTGATAATGTACCATCAATATCGAAGAATACATATTTATCTTTTAATTTATCTAACATATCCTTATCCTCCCTAAAGATTATCATTTCAACAAATTATAATTTACTACAATAAATTTATTGCACAGGCAACAACTATTCCTATTAAAATTATTATCCATCCTATTGTTTTCCTATGTTCTTTAAACCATTTTGTCATAATTACCACTCCTATCTGTTCAAGTAGTGTGAAAAATTGTTACAACATCTACCTACTTTTCTTTTATAGTTCAATAATTTTCTATATTTTTATCAATTACTCCTTTTTGGAGCAAATCACATATGGGTTACAAACTCTATTCTCTTTCTAAAACTATTATATATGAATTGTTATTAAATTCCAATGGATGTATATAAATTTTTAAGTATTTATAGTATAATTGTACTGGTGAAACCTTTATATTTTTGAAAAGGAGGAAAAATTTTAATGGACATTAGATATGCTGTAAGAGTATTTGCCTTTAAGGATGATAAGGTTGCTTGTATTAAGTATAAGAATATCAACAAAGATTATTTTGACATTCCAGGTGGAAAAATTGAAAACGGTGAAACCGAAATACAAACATGTATAAGAGAATTTAAAGAAGAAACTGGGATGGATATTGATGAATTAAGGTGCATCGGAAATATTGAAATTATTTATCCTAATAGTAATAAAAAATTTGTTATGAAAACTTATATTGCAGACAAGGTAAATGGTAATCCGATGGAATTGAAAAATAATTATTCTTATTGGCTTCCAATTGATGAATTGATAAGTATTGAAAAGAGGTTTGCCATTACTCATTTACTAGATGATGAATTGGTAAAATATTTTGAATCAGAAAAAATAAATATTATATTTACTTGTGATCAAAATCATAATGTTATAAATATGAAAATAAAGGAGTGTTAATATATGGGAACAATAATTGTTGGTGGAGTAATTGAAAAAGATGGTAAATTTCTTTTAGTACAAGAAGCACAAGAAAAATGTAGAGGAAAATGGAATATACCAGCAGGACATCTAGATCCTAACGAAACTATTTTTGATGGAGCGAAAAGAGAAATAAGAGAAGAAACTGGATGTAATGTAGAATTAACTGGAGTATTACAAATAGGTAACAAAGTTTTAGAAGATGATGTGTTTGTTAGTATTATATTTTCAACGAAACTTTTAGACGAAAATATCCAATATAGTTTGAATGAAATTTTAGATGCTAAATGGTTTACTTACGAAGAATTAATTAATATGAAAGAAGAATTAAGATCATACAATTGGATTATTAACAGCATATCTGCTTTAATTGAAAATAAAGTAGCAGATATTGATTTAGTTAAAATGATGTAATTTAATTTGGAGCAATGATTTATGAATAATAATTATAAATTATTAAGAAATAAAGATATAATTGAGTTATTAGACGGGATACGAAAATAAAAAAAGTAGATAGTATGTGAATCGCTATGCCATATTTAAGTGCCCCTAATCTTTGTGCATTATCGCAAAAATTTGGACAGCAAGTTTATCCCTATGATGATAATTTCAGAGCAGTATCTGATTATGCAATAAACAATGATATAGGTGAAGGTAAAGGAAAACATATGTAATTTAAAAAGACAATTTAAGTCATAGTGACTCTATAATTGTCTTTTTCTTTTTGATGTTGGCATTCTTCCCATACTGCCCGAGATATAATAGGTTCTACTACGTTCATATAGTTTACTGGCTCAATTTGTTTATTTTTAGCAATCCTTTTATATTGCTCATAATCTCCCATATAGATTTTATTATCAATAATCACCTTGTGTGGCTCCACATATGATAAATTCGTGTGTTTTATTGTTCTAATACTACCATTAATAATATTACAAAAACTACATATAAATTCTATTCTATGTTATGCTTTAAGGCACTATCAATTTCAATTTCTTATTTAATAATATTAACCACTAAAGAATCTCCTCATTTTCTTTTACATAACAAAAAATCAATTCCATTTCTAGAATTGATATTTATCTTAACGCTCTAAACTTATAAAAGTTCGAGCAGATTCTTCTCTGGAGCGAATGACGTAGATATCTACAACTTTTTCACTTCTTAACGATTTGATATATAAAATAACCAATCTACTTTTATTTTAACACATAGAATATGTTTTTGCCATTACCAATTTGTTTAATGACGTCATTTTCTATCATTTTATTTAATATATCATTTGCTCTTGTTTTTGATACTTCTAGTAGTTGTTCTACAATTAATCTATTTATTTTATTATTTTTCTTTAAGTAGAGAGTTATTTGCTCTTCTTGAGTTAGGTTTATAGGTAATACTTTTGCATTTTCTTCTTTAACATAATTGACATTATATAAGGTTACTTGAAATATATTTTCAGTATTTAATAATAGTGGTTCTTTATCATATTCTTGATATGATTCCATAATTCTTCCAATGCCAGTCCCAAAACTTTCTACATATTTTAATCTATAAAATATATTAGCTAGATTTGGATTTCTAGATTCCGAAACACCATGGTATAATTCTTCAATATTAAGGCCTTTTACAAGTCCACCTAAAGATGTTATTTCGAAATGATCATCAAATAACGAAATTAATATACTACCAGTAAAATTATAATCCCTATGAATAACAGCATTTAGTAGTGATTCCCTAATTGCATATTCTGGGTAATCTTTTGTATCTATTCTTTCAAGACCGACAATTTTACCTTTTGTTTTATTATACATATCTAAATATTGAAATGCATCATTTACTTGCTTTAAAACTGAACCTGTAAATTCTCTTCTATCTTTAAATTCTAATTTATTGCTGCCATTGAAAATTGCGCATTTTATTGAATAGGGACATTCATCTGATAAAAGTAGTCCTAAATTAGTATATTCATTATTTAAATCTACAATATTTAATGTCTTAAACTTATTTTTATCGATTTCTATACCATGACTTTTAAACACAGTTTTCAAATATTCAAAATGTAAATCTTGTATATTTGAAATATTGCTTTCAAAAGAATTGCTATTGCTTTGCATTAACATTTTTTTTATAACTTCTTCACTTGCTTGAACAGAAGCATTTCCATGTCTTAAATAAACACCTGATGATTTTAAACCTTTATCAGCCAAATAATATGGCTTATTTGGTGCCTCATTTACTTTAACTATAATTATCTCTTTATCTTCAATACTTTCAATATATATTTTAGTATAAAGAGTTAAGTCTGATTTAATCCCTTCGCGTATCATTCCGCTTACTGCTTCTAAGTCTTTTTCAGGATTCTTTAAGCCAATAACATTGCCATTATCGTCAACACCAATATAAATTATTCCATCATTTGTATTTGCAAAAGCAACTATTTCTTTTTTTATATCTTTTGTTAATTCAACTTTCAATTCAGTTGTTTGATCTTCTCTATACATTTTTATCACCCAATAATATTATATACAATAGAAAAAATATTATCAATATATTCGACCACTTTTCGACCGCTTTTCGACCATAGTATTTTTATGCATTAAAAAAGGAATGAAATAAATTTCATTCACGCACCCAATGGGTGCCTTTTGTTTAAACAAAATTTATTGTATAATTAAAATAGT
>CAJTRV010000045.1 GCA_910578855.1 uncultured Bacilli bacterium | reverse complement strand
ATTTTTATTTCTAAATATCAGTTTTAATTTTGACTACTTTTTCAGCAGTCTCTTAATAAAACTCTTTTTTTTTGATGATGATTGGGTTATAATAAACATAATTGGAGGTAAGATATGAAAAGAATTACAATTTTAGTGGCAACCATTCTTACAGTCATGATGACAACAGGATGTTTTCAAAAATTAACAACCTATCAAGAAATTGATTTTAAAACGTTGAATCAGAAATTTGAACAACAAGAGGATTTTGTTTTGTTTATCGGCTCTAGCCAATGTAGTCATTGTCAGAGTTATAAACCAAAATTAGAAGCAGTAATTAAAGTTCACCAAGTAAAGGTTTACTATATCGATATTTATGCATTGACCGAGGAAGAAAGTAAACAGCTGGAACGTTATATCCCATTTAGTGGGACGCCATATACTGTTTTTATTGAACATGGGAAATTGAAAGAAAATGGCGATGATAAGCAAATCTACAGTATTTCTGGGGATCGGGATATTGACTATATCAAAAAGATTTTTGCCAAAAATGGATATATCAAAGAATAGGAGCATATATGGGACAAGAAATGAATCAATCAGAGAATACAGCATTTAGTGTAATTGCCTATTATGGGGAAGATTTAACTGCTAAGAATTATGTGACCAATCCGGCAATTGCGCGTGATGAAGAAATAAAAAAGACAATAATTACGCTATTGACACCTGAAAAATCAGCATTATTGGTTGGAAAACCAGGAATTGGAAAGACCGCTATTGTCGAAGGAATCGCATATTTAATTCAGCGAGGACAAGTTCCTAATGCATTACAAGGTTATCGGGTTATTAAAATAAATTCCGCCTCATTGGTTGGATCGGTGATGGTCAACGGAAAAGAAGAAATGATCATGAGCTATTTAGTAAACGAATTAAAACAATTACAAAAAACAATTCTTTTTATCGATGAGATTCATACTTTAATTGGTAAAGGAGAATCAATGGATCTAGCCAATATGCTTAAAGCGGGATTAGATCGGGGAGAAATTAAGGCAATTGGGGCAACAACGACGATTGAGTATAATACCTACATTGTTCGAGATCGAGCTTTCCTTCGACGATTTGAAAAGATTGAAATTTTAGAACCTAATGAGGAAACTACTGTTAAAATATTAATGGGAACTCTCCCTAAAATTGAAAAACAAACAGGGATTAAGTTTGGATATAATGAATATGTATCAGGGCTTATTATGGAGTCGATTGTCAGTGCAACTTCGGAATTTAAACGTGTATATGGATTATCGGCTATGTATCCAGATGTTTCTTTTTCAGTATTGACCCAGGCTTTCTCACAGGCATTGTTTCGTAATTCTGATCGAGTGACTATTCTCGATGTTTATCAGGCGATTAAAACATCAAAACGAATTTATCCGGATACCATTATCAAAGAGTTAGCGTTGTTTCGTGAGAAATTTAAACAAGTAGCAATTGCCGAGGGGATTGTATTACCTGAGGTGGCCCTGGAGGAAATCAATCAAACAGATGATACATTTTCATAAATAAATTGTATTATCTTTTTTTATTTCGCTAATTGAAAAACGGGAGTAAATATGATAAGATGATAAAAGAATGGAGAATGATAACATGGCTAAGACGAGAGAAATTCCTAGAAAAAACTATTACTTATTATTATTGTTGTCAGCTTTAACCCTATTTGTTGTTTGCTATTTAGCAAATTGGTATCAAGAAAGACAGGATGCGATGTTAAATCATTCGGTGATATCGGAAGTATTATCCGAGGTTAAAGAAGAAGAGTTGTCTAATTACTTATTAGATAATCCTAATGTTGTTGTCTATTTTTCAACGACCGATGAACAGATAAAATCATTTGAAAAAGAATTAAAAAAATTAATTTTAAAATATGATTTAACCAATGAAGTTGTTTTTGTCAATACTGCACTAGTAGCCGAAAATCGTTTTTATGAAGAGATTGTCAATCGCTATTTTGATCAATCGTTAAAAAATAAAAACATTAATTTAAATTATCTTCCTAATATGATATTTGTAAAGGAAGGGAAGGTAAAAGATGTGTTAATTACTTATGATACTGAAATTTCGATTTCCGAGGTTGAACATTTTTTTCATAAAAATGGAGTGATTGAATCATGATTCATATTGTTTTGTTTGAACCAGAAATACCTCAAAATACGGGGAATATTATGCGAACCTGTGCTGGAACGG
Organism: uncultured Bacilli bacterium; assembly: GCA_910578855.1. GTDB lineage: Bacteria > Bacillota_I > Bacilli_A > RF39 > UBA660 > MGBC107952. Next base: position 7,426 of record CAJTRV010000045.1, on the reverse strand, counting down.
GTGCGAAATTGCACTTGATTAAACCATTGGGATTTTCTTTAGATGAGAAACGACTTCGTCGTAGTGGTGTTAATTACATCGAACATTGCAATTATCAGGTATATGAAAATTTTGCTGATTTTATGGAGCGAAATCAAGGTGGCGATTACTATTTTTTAACGAGATATGGAACAAAACCCCATACTTCTTTTGATTATCATGATACGACTCAGGATATCTATTTAATTTTTGGAAAAGAAAGTACTGGGATTCCCAAGGAATTATTGAAAGATCATTTGGATCATTGTATGCGAATTCCAATCAATTCACATATTCGGGCGTTAAATTTATCTAATTGTGTGGCAATTATGCTGTTTGAAGTATTAAGGCAACAAGATTATCCTAATTTGTTACACTATGATCCGTTTAAGGGTGAAGATTATCTTATCAAAGAATAGTATTGTAAAATAGGAAAAATAATGTTAAGATAGAACTATAAGAGTAGGAGGAATCGGAATGGATTTTATTATAAATAATTATTTATGGTTTGGAATTGCCGGGGTTGTCTTATTAATGGCCCTTATTGGTTTTCTAGCAGAAAAAACAAATTTTATTAGTGGGGATATGAAAGATAGCACCGAAAAACCTCTTAAAGAAAAGAAAAAACGAAAAGCAGAGCAACAGGAACAAACTACTGAAGAGATTGGGAATGAGGTAGCAGAAGTACCGAACCCAGAATCTGATGTAGTGCATGATGAGGTACTAGATTTTAGTCAGATCACCGCTAATTCGACAGAACCAAAGATTGATTCGGCACCATTACCAGTAGATGATATGTGGAATCCTGCTCCAGCAGTAGAGGAAACGTTAAAGAATGAAGCAGTAGAGCAAACAACGAATCCTGTAATTACGGAAACGGGCGAAGATCTTTCGCAACCATTTGGAGACGCTGTAGCGCCCCAGGTGTCAGAATCAACGACGCCAACCAATGAAACGGATGAAGATTTGTGGAAATTTTAAGAGCTCCGGCTCTTTTTCTAATGATTGCGTGAAAAAATGAAATCATGATTGATGCATCATTTCTTTCATGGTGAAATATTTCATTTTTTATTATATTTTCATTGTGATTTTAATATGGTATAATGATATTATAGTGGTATTGCTTACCAAATAGATGGAGGACTTATATATGACATTCGATGCAGTTGTGTTATTTGCCAAAAAACTCTTAGATGTTTTACTTGTTTGGCTAGTTATTTATTATGCATTAAAGAGTTTGCGTAAAAATGTAAAAATGGTATTATTATTTAAGGGGATTTTAATTATATTAATATTGAAAATATTTAGTGATATTTTAGATTTGGTTACCATTGGGTATTTACTTGATTATGTTATTATGTGGGGACCACTGGCACTCATTATTATTTTTCAACCAGAAATTCGTAATGTCTTAGAACAATTAGGTCGAAGTCAGTTGCTAGGACGACATAAAGTATTGACAGTTGATGAACGGGAAAAGATTGTATATGAAATTGTGCAAGCGGTAGAATATTTGAAACGAAGTCGTATTGGGGCATTAATGATTGTTGAACGCGATATTAGTTTGAATGAGTATATTGAAAAATCAAAGAAATTATATGCCGATATATCTAGTGATTTATTGATCTCTATTTTCTTTCCAAATAATCCGCTTCATGATGGTGGTGTTATCATTCAGGGTGATAAAATTACCAGCGCGGGTGCCGTATTTCCGACTAGTGATGATTTGAAAATTAGTAAACGCTTAGGAACCCGTCATCGAGCTGCCCTTGGGATTAGTGAAATATCAGATTGTATTGCGTTAATTGTTTCTGAAGAAACAGGTCGAATTTCTATTGCTATTAATGGCGAGCTCAATTATAATTTGACATTGGATGAATTTAAATTGATGTTATTAGATGAATTGCGTCCTAAAAAAGCAATGGAATTAGAAGATGAGGAGGAAATGATCGAGGATGAAGATAATCAAAATGTTTAGAAACTTTTTCCGAAATATTTGGAAAATTATCGATCGACGAATTGTTACTCCATTAACCAAATTAGTTGTGGTTACCAGTGAACGGTTTGGGAATTATAGTAATAAATTTGAAAAATGGCTTAGTAGGTCGAATACGTTATTATTCTTATCACTGTTTATTGCAATTATTGTTTTTGTCATTGTCGATCAAAAAGTATTATTATTTAGTGAAAATTCAGCTGAGGTATTAAAATCGCAACCGGTAAATGTTACTTACAATGAAGAGGCATACGTGGTGGAAGGTTTACCGAAGACCGTTGATATTACCTTAATTGGGCGCAAGGCTGATTTATACTTTGCCAAACAGTCGCCATCACATGATATCAATGTCGATTTGACAGGATTAAAACCAGGAACCCATAAAGTGACCATTAAATATAACCAAGCATTACCATCGCTTGATTATAAAGTAAACCCATCAGTTGCGACGGTAATTATCTATCCTAAAATATCAGAGACTAAGACATTAACTTATGATATGTTGAATCAAGATTCTTTAGATTCTAAGTTGGTAGTCAAGGATGTTATGATGGAAAATGATAAAGTGGTGGTCAAAGGAGCGGAGCATCAATTAAAAGAAGTTGCCACAGTAAAGGCACTAATTGATGTGAATAACTTTGTCAAACAAGAAGTAGGAATTACAACGTTAAAAGATGTTCCATTAAAAGCTTATGATGAGCGGGGGAATGTCGTTGATGTCGAAATTGTACCAGGTAAAATTAACGTCGATGTTGAGATTGCTTCGCCTAGTAAGGAATTGCCGATCAAAGTAATACCAAAAGGGACTATTAGTTTTGGTTTAGCGATAAGTGCAATTGATTTAAGTGAGACCAAAGTAATGGTTTATGGCGATGAGGAAATCTTAGATAAGATGAAATATGTACCACTTACGGTTGATGTTAAGGGATTGAAAGAAGATCATAAATTTAAGCTCGAACTTGTAAAACCGAGTGGGGTCCGTTATATGAGTGTGAATAATGTTACGGTTGATGTCAAACTTGATCAATCATCAGATAAAGTGATTAACAATGTCAATATTGAGACACGTAATTTAAGTGAATCACTTGCAGTCCAAGGACTTAGTGCTGAAGATACTAAAGTAAGCGTTACTGCCAAAGGAGTATCATCGGTAATTAATGATATTAAAGTGGAAGATATCACCGCATATTTAGATTTAAAAGGCTTTGGTGTTGGTGTACACGAAGTCGAGGTTCAAGTAGAAGGATCTGATACTCGTGTTCAATATGTACCAAAGACGAAGAAAGTAAAAATTAGAATTGTTAAGCAATCATAAAAAAACTTCCCGAATGGGAGTTTTTTTTAGTGTCTATCGTGTTCAAAATGATTGAAGAAAATACCGATGTTAATTAAACCACAGATACCAACAATTGTATAGATAATTCTTGATATTAAAGACATATTACCAAACAATGTTGCAACAAGGTCGAAATCTAAAATTCCAATAAGTCCCCAGTTTACAGCACCTATTATTGTAAAAACAAGTGCTATCTTTTGAAGTGTTTCCATAATAATTCTCCTTTCAACTATCACCATTATTATGTGAAGGAAAAAAGATTTTATTCATACATAATTGAAAAAAATTACCATATAATTAAATGAAATTAAAAATTGAGGTGAAAGAATGAAAAAAATTGCCACGTTGTGTATGATGGTTGCTTGCAGTTTATTATTGTTTGGATGTGGAAAATATGGTGAGAAAGATGTAATAAAAGATTTAACAAAACAAATGGATCGATTGAAAGGTTATCATTTAACGGGAACGTTAACGATAAAGAGTAATGAAGACAGTTATAAATATAATGTTGATGCTTCTTTTAAAAAAGATAATTATTATCGTGTTAGTTTAAAAAATGTTACCAATAATCATGAGCAAATAATTTTAAAGAATGCAGATGGTGTTTATGTCTTAACGCCAACATTAAATAAAAGTTTTAAATTTCAAAGTGAATGGCCATTTAATAGTTCGCAGACATATTTGTTACAGACATTATTAAAAGATATTAAAGAAGATAACAAACGTAAATTTCAACAGACAGATAAGCAATATATTTTTACAACTAAAGTGAATTATACAAGCAATCCTGATTTGATCAATCAAAAAATTTATCTAGACAAAAAATTAAATATTCAAAAAGTCGAAGTATATAATAAAGATGGAAATATTCAAATGCAGATGGAGTTCAAAGACATCGATCGCAAAGCGACATTTAAGAATGATCGTTTCTCATTAAAAGAGAACATGAGTGTTGCTAGTACGGATGATGAAGTAGCAACAGTAAGTAAAATCGATGATGTGATCTATCCTATGTATGTGCCAGATAATACGCATTTAGAGAGTCAGGATACCGTCAAAAAAGGTAGTAATGGTGAACGTGTCATATTGAATTTTACTGGTGATAAATCGTTTATGTTAATACAAGAAACAGCCAGCAAAGAACAAGATATGCTCACCATCCCTGTTTTTGGGGAACCAGAGATTTTAACTTCATCAGTTGCAGCTGTCAGTGATGGTAGCGTCAGCTGGATGAGTAATGGAATAGAGTATTATGTTGTCTCAGATAAGCTTAGTCAACAAGAATTGTTGGAAGTTGTGAAATCAGTCAGTGTGATGCCAGTTGGAAAATAGGTACAAAACAGTATCTATTTTTTCGAAAATATGATATAATGCTCTATAGGTGATATTATGGCAAAGAAAAATGTAACAGCAACCATTCAAAGTGAAAATGAAGTATATAAATTAATTAAAATCTTTTTAATTCTTATCATATGTTTTGGAATTTTTTGGGGAATTACTACAATTGTAACCAAACATCAAAGCAATACAGTCGGAAATAGTGCTTCACAGGAGCGACTTGCGACCATTCAATATGATAAAATACTCGTAGGTGAATTATTCAATCAAAAGCGGGATCATTATTATGTATATCTTGATCAAAGTGATCATCAATACTATACCTTATATAGCTCTTATATTTCTAGTTATATGAGTAAAGAAGACGCAACAAAAATTTATACTGTCGACATGCTGGATCCATTTAACAAAGCATTTTGGAGCAATGAGTCGCAGCTTGATGTTGAAGAATTAGCCGATCTTAAAGTGAAAGAAGCGACTATATTAGAAGTACAAGATCGTGAAATTATCAAAAGTTATGAAGGACATGAAGAAGTGAGCAAGTTCTTTGAGGATTTATTAAAATAGCGGTATCGTGTGATGCCGTTTTCAATTTTGTAAAATTATGTATAAATTGTTCTGCTGATGGACAATTCTCATAAAATTATGTTATATTAATAAAAGGTGATGCTATGGAAAAGACGACAAAAAAAGATACAAAAATGGAAAAAAAAGAAAAACCACACAAACGACGTAAGAAGAAGTCCTCATCGGCCTTTGATTTGGTAGAGATGAGTACTCTTGTTATTACAACGATGTTGATTAGCTTATTTATGGGTGGTGCTGTAACCTATTCTTTGATGAACAAGCATGGGGTTGTAACTGAAGATGCAAATTTAAAGGAACTGATTGATAATTATCGTTATATTACAGAAAATTATTATCATGATGTTGATCAGGAAGAATTGGTTGATGGAGCAATTAAAGGAATGCTTTCCACATTAGGGGATATTCACTCTAGTTTTATCGATGAAGGAATTTCGTCTAATTTCGATTTATCGTTACAAGGGAGTTATGAAGGATTGGGAATCGAAGTGGTCAATACCAACCAAGATGTTTATATTTATCGTGTCTTCCCGAATACACCGGCGGATACTGCTGGTTTAAAAGTTGGAGATAAAATCATCTCAGTTGATGGGAAGAAATTAGAAGGTAAAAAGACGAGTGAGTTTTCGAATTATGTAAAAAAGAAAAAACTTGGTACCAATATGAAGGTTATTTACGAACGAAATGGCAAACAGTCTGAGGTGACGATGGCGAAGAAATTTGTCGTCATTCCATCGGTTAGTTCAAAAGTGGTGGAGGAAAATGATAAAAAAGTTGGTTATTTAGCGATTTCTACTTTTTCAGCAACGACGACTAATCAGTTCAAGAATCAATTAAAAAGTTTAGAGGAAAAACATATTGACTCTCTTATTATCGATTTACGTGGGAATAGTGGAGGACATCTTAGTGTGGTTTCTGATATGTTATCTGCACTTATGGATAAGAGTCATGTAATCTATCAAATTCAATCAAAGGATGGTACGAAAAAGTATTATTCTGAAGGTAGTACGACCAAGACTTATCCGATTATTGTCTTACAGGATGAGAGTAGTGCATCTGCTTCAGAATTAATGGCTTCTGCTTTGCAAGAACAATTAAAAGCGACGGTTGTTGGAACTAAGAGTTATGGGAAAGGGACCGTTCAAGAGTTAATTGATCTCAGTGATGGAAACCAGTATAAAGTTACGACCAAGAAGTGGTTAACGTCAAAAGGCGTATGGATTGATGGGACTGGCGTTAAACCCGATATCGAAGTAGAACTGATTGACCGCTATCATGAGACTGGTGAGGAAGCCGATGATAATCAATATCAGAAGGCGTTAGAAGAAGCGGCAAAGTAACAGGACATTTTGAAAAATTGTCCTTTTTTCTTTTCTTTTCGACAAAAAAAATATATAATGGGGTTGAGAAGAGGCGATATGATGAAAAAGTTAACACCGGGAACAAAGTATCAAATTCAGTGTTACAAACACAATGGAAAAATCCATCGCGCTTGGGATGAAGCTGTCTTGTTGGATATCAAACCAGATTATATGGTATTTGGAAATAATAAAACGCTTGTAACTGAAGCAGTTGGGAATACTTGGAAGACCAAGGAACCGGCAATTATGTATTTCTTTAAAGAGGAATGGTTTAATGTGATCGTTCAATTTAAGAAAGATGGTATTTATTATTACTGTAATATTGCGACACCATTTATTATCGAGGAAGATACGATTAAATATATTGATTATGATTTAGATCTTCGTGTATTTCCCAATGGCAGCTATAAAATTCTAGATCGTATGGAATATAAGTATCATAAAAAAATGATGGATTATTCAAGTGATTTAGATCGAGCGATTAATTATGCGCTTGACGATTTAATAAAAAAATATCGGAATCATCACTTTGCCTTTGATAGTGTGCGTAATAAAAAATATTTAGAACAGTATCGAAAATTAAAAAATAATTAGAAAGGTGGAAAGTTTTCCATCTTTTTACATATATTGTAATGTTGGATGATAAAACATCTGCTTCCAATTGCTTATAATTGATAAAAAGTGTCAAGAAATGAGATAAAAAACGCTAATTTTAGAAACAAATGCAAAAAAAATCAAAAAAAGTAAAAAAAAGTGTTGACGAAGGGGCAAGCAGATGATATATTAGTATTG
>CAJTRV010000044.1 GCA_910578855.1 uncultured Bacilli bacterium | reverse complement strand
TAATTATAGTTAATTATTTCCACGCCAAAAAGAAATTGCTTAAAATTTTAAAAATATAAATGCAATTTTATATATTAATAAGATTGATAACAACAAGCAGTAATTATACCGCTCGTTGAACAACTATTTTACTTATATTTATTTATAAGTCAAGAGTTAAAATAAATGCCTATGGCACTCTTGACTTAAAATAAATAATATTAAAAGACTAAATGCAAGTTTTAAAAATAAAATAAAAAAAGTTGCATTTAACTCTTTAAAGAACAAAATGGGCTATATGTCTTGACTTTTAGGTAAAACTCTATATAATAAACAACCAAGAAACAAGTTTTATGTTTTTGGGGTTAATATAAAACAAAGTTGCAGTAAGAAAATTTATAAATAACCATTAGAGGTGTCAAAGACATAAAGCTATTGTTAGTGTCTTTGTCGCCTCTTTTTTGATAAACAAAGATAGAAAGGATTTGATTAAATGAGCGAAGAAAAGAAAATCGCTGGACTTTATATAAGAGTTAGTACAGAAGATCAGGCTCGTGAAGGTTTTAGTTTACCAGAGCAAGAGAAAAGACTTCGTGCTATGTGTGAGTATAAAGGTTATGAAATTTATAAAGTTTATAAAGATGCAGGAATAAGTGCAAAAACTGGGAATCACAGACCAGCATTTGAAGAACTAAAAGAAGATATTAGGAACAAAAAATGTAATACTATTGTTGTTTTAAAACTAGATAGATTAACTCGTAGTGTTTATGATATGGAAAATATTATGAAGTTTTTAGATGAAAACAATGCTTATTTGGATTGTGCTAATGAAGAAATTAATACGACAAATTCAAGTGGTAAAATGGTTGCAAGGCTGCTTACAACTGTTTCTCAAAATGAAATTGAAAGAACAAGTGAGAGAACTAAAGTTGGGCTTGCTGGGGCAATTTCTTCTGGTCACATTCCAGCACAAGCACCTTTAGGTTATAAACACGAAAACAAGTTATTAGTACCAGATCCGCTTACTAAAGATATTGTAATTAGAATATTTAACTTATACTTTGAGGGTAAAACCTACTCTAATATTGCTACTATATTTAATGAAGAAAAAGTTTTAAATAAAACAAATTGGAAAGATACAAAAATACTTAGAATTATTACAAACGAAGTTTATAAAGGTGACTATGTTCATGGTAAAAGAACAAACCATCCAACTTATTATGAAAATGTTGTTGAACCAATAGTATCAAAAGAATTATGGGAAAATTGCCAAGTACAAAAGAAGAAAAATCAAAGGAATTATATGAGAACACAAACTTACATCTTTTTACAAAAGTTAAGATGTCCTAAATGTGGGAGAATACTTGCTGGTGGTGCTAGTCATAAGATAAAATCTGACAAATGGTATTTCTATTATAGGTGTGAAAATTGTAAAAATAATATCAAAGAAACTGAAATAGAAAAAACAATAAAAACATTACTTGCTGATATTTTAGAATATGATAATGTTGTAAATGAATTCTTTTTACCAGTTTTAAAATCAAAGATAGATAACCCAAAAACTGAATTAGAAAAAGAAATAAAGAACCTAAATAGTAAAAAAGAAAGAATTAAAAAAGCATATATTGATTCATTATTTACTGAAGAAGAATTTAAAGAAGAAACAAAAATAATTGAAGAACAACTTGAAGTAATCAATTCAAAATTATTAGAAAATGAACAAGCAGAACAATTAAATTTTACTATTGATGACATATTGCTTAAAAGAGATATGGACTTTATCAATAAAGTTAAATTACCTATATCATATTATGCTTTTAACGAGAACTGGGATTTACTTGATAGAGATATTAAAGCAGATATTATTATGAGGTATGTTGATGATATAGAACTTGAAATGATAGATAATAAATATGCAGTAAAAAAAATTAATTTTAGAAGTACATTCTATAGTGATTTTGAAGAATTATATAAGCAAGGTTATATTGATAAAAAACGACCACTTACATATAACTTTAATGGTATATGTGTAGACTCTATTGTTAGATATAGTGAATACTTACCAATTAAAGAAGTTATGCAAAATTTATATAGATTAAATGAATATTATGAAGTTAATTTTTATAAAGGAACATATTATAAAGAAACTGAAAAATTAGATATGCTACCACTAAAAAATGGTGAAGTACCTATTAGAATATTCCCATTGCAAGATAATAACAATGGAAATGAAAATTGGGTATCAATGGGAATGCTTGCAACAAAGAATACTCCTAATGATATAAAAGTAAATATTAGAGATATATTTGAAACAATACCAGACAATGTTAATGAATAAATTTTTTGCTAACTTTTTTAAAAAAGTTATAACAATCGTGGTAAGTTTTGTTTACGAAGTAAATGAAATTAGCGATAGATTGTTAAATAAAATTATGAAAATAATTGCTTACGAAGTTTGCAATTAATTGAATAATTTTCAAGAGATAAAATAATAAGCAGTGCTTACTATTTTATCAAGAGTCTTATGTAGTTTTATTTCATTATGAAGTTTTGAAATAATACAAAATAAGACAGGTGGATTCTAAGGTTGCCTAAACCTTAGCCCCCAGATTTTGATATGAGCGAAGTGAGATGTCAAAATCTATAGGGGGTTAGAGATTTTGACAAAGCCAAAATTACCCTACTATAAATAGTAGGACTCTTGTTTACAAAGGGGGAGAATAAAAAATATGGAAGAAAAGGAAGAATTATCTTATTCATTACATTTAAGTAATGATAAAAACAAATCTAAAAAAGCAATAAGAAGTATAAAAAATACTGAAACTGGAACTACTTCTCTATCTAATAATGCGATACAAAACCATCAGCAATTATCAAAAGTTGATAAACATAATTTAAGAAAATATGATGAAGAACAAGAATTAATTTGTACGATTAAAGGAACATCATCTATCGTCGAAGATACTAAAAATTTATATTTAGATTTATTTGAAGATGCAAGAATTAAATATAATGAAAAACAAACTAGAAATGATAGAAAGATAGAAAATTATTTTAATCATATCTCAAACGATAATAAAAGAGATCTTGCTTGTGAAATTATTATTGAACTTGGAGATATGGACTTTTGGGCTGATAAAGATGATAAATTTAAACATAAAATGACAGAAGTTTTTAAAGAACAAATATTAGATTTAGAAGAAGTTGTACCTAACTTTAAAATTGCTAATGCTACCATTCACTATGATGAATCTAGTCCACATTTACATATAGTTGGTGTTCCATTTAAAGATGGAATGAAAAATGGTATAGAAAAACAAGTAGGAAAAAGTGATGTATTTACAAAAGTAAGTTTAAAAAGTATTCAAGATAAAATGAGAGAATATTGTATTAATTCATTCAATAGAATTTATCATTTAAACTACACTCTTAAAATAAAAGAAGAAGGTAGAAATGTTGATATTAATGTTGCTAATATGAACGAATATAAAAAATTTAAGCGAGAACAAGAAAAATATAAAAAACAACTTAAAGAATTAAATAATAAGGCAGATGAATTACAAAATAAATCTAATGAGATAAATGATATTATTGATAATTTAAAACCTACACTTATAAATAAAAATAACTACTCTATTTCAAGTAATGAAATAAATAAAATTAAAAGTTATATAGAGCAAACTAATGACACCACTTCTAATTTAAGAGATTCTAATGATATAAATATAGTCCTTAAAAAATACGAAGATGATTTAAGAGAACATTCTAATGAGGTTAGAAACTTAAAGAAGAAAATCAAAACTCGTGATGATAGAATTGAAGAATTAGAATATGATTTAGATAATGCCAATGACACTATTTATGAATTAGAAGATAAAGTATCAAAATTACAAGAAGCATTAAGTTATTTTAAAGAACTATGGAAAAAGTTTATAGAATTTTTACAAAATAAATTCTTCTCTACTGATAAATATGATAATTTCATACAAGAATTACACGAAGAAGAAATTATTGATGATAACGATTTAGATATTATTCAAAACAACTCAAAAAGCAAAGATATAGATGATTTGGAAAGATAAAAACAGGTTAATTTGCTAAGATTAACCTGTTTTAAAATTTGCTTTTAATTCTATCTATTATTGTTATTGTTATTATTGTTATTATTGTTGTTATTACTTGATGATCCGCCAGATGAGTGATAAGAACTTGGATCATAATGTGGTGTTACTGACACTCCAGTTTTTCCAATTCTAATAGCATCAAAAGAATTATTTTTGGGAACTAATGGAATTGTTTTGATAACTTTAGTAGTTGCATCTACAAAAGATAAAACTTGTTGATTTGCTATGATAGAATTATCTGGAGATTGACCTAAAAAATTATATATTTCATTAAATACATTTTCAGTAATATTATTGAAATAATTAGTAAGAGTATAACACTTTTTAAGTCTTACTATTTCATTATAAGTTTTAGGTTTTTTATCAATCATTTCGTTACCTCCTTACAGTCAATATAGAAAAATTCTATATTTTGAAATGGTAAATTTATTGCTTGTATATGATAATAAGCATTATTTTTCTGTTTTATATAATGATAATCTCTTAATTCTGATGTTGTAAAGAAAAGATTATTAGGTAATTCATCAGAAACATCATTATAATAAAGTCTTAAAATATTAGTTATATCAACACAATAATAATCTTTTTTATTAGAAACATTTTTTATAATTGTGTTTGTATATATTTGATGTGTCATAATATGTTCTTGCTTAGTTCTATTTTCATCACCATAGGTTATTAAGTTTCCACTAAGCAACATTATATATAAAGAGTTGTTATTTGGAAAATCACAATTTTCTAATACACCTTTTTTTATATAAAGACTAATTTTACTTTCATCAGTTAAATAAATTATATCTCTATTAGACTTAATGATTTGAGATTCTAATTTATATTCAATGTCATCAACTTTTAATATGAAAACATCAGAACTATATATATTTTCTAAATTCTTATCATTATTGATAATATCTAACAAATTAGGTATATCAGATTTATTTTGTAATTTTGGATAATAGTTATTTGCTATACTAGGATGTACTTTATTCAAATAAAGATAAACAGATTCATCATTATACTCATCTTTTGGATATAATTCTGGATTATCTTTGTATATTTCTTGTTGCAATTTACAAGTATATGATTTATTAATTTGATAAATATTTTTTACGAATGGGCAACCAGTTTTACATAAATATAAATATTTGCAATCGTAACACGCTTTATTAAAACCAACTTTATTATGGCTTTCAAATATTTTTCTAATAGCATTGTTCATAATATCTTCAACAGAATCATTATAAATATTACCATAATAGAAGTCTTTATTTTTCTGACCTCTAACACAAGAATAAATATCCCCATCTCTTTCAAGTAAGAAAAACTTCTCACCACAGTTATCACAATTAGTACAATATGTTGGATTAAATTCGGCAAACCAAGTATTTTTAACACCATAATCTAAAGAAGTACCTATAAATTCTTTTTTCATACGATTATATAAATTTACTTGTTCTTCTTCTGTCATTGCAGTTAATATATCATCATCACCAGTAGTAAAGCCAACCATAAAATTAAAATCGTTCATATCTAAGCAAGTATTTTTTTCTAAATATTTAATATCTTTTACAATTTCATCTAATTTGTCATAATGTTCCTTAAAAATAGTAGCTGATACTTTTTTCTTGTTTGGTATATCTTTAAGTAATTCAATGTTTTTAAATATTCTATCAAGAGTTTGTTGATTTCCTTTTGTTACTCTATATTCATTATGTAAAGAAAATGGAAGATCTAGACTACCACTAATAGAAACATTAAATTCTTTAATGGTATCTATATGTTTTTCTATATTTAATAAGTTTGTTTTAATATGTGGCTCACCAATTTTAAATCCATTTTCTTCAATGATTTTTTTATTATTGTAATAATAATCTTTTATAAATTTAATTATATCTCTAAAATCTTTTTTTGAAAGAGTAGTAACTTCACCACCATGTAAAGAAATATTAAAAGGAATAACATTTGCATTTTTAAATTTTTCTATTGCATATTCTAAGGTTTTTAAATATTTATCATCTTGTTTTAAATCAATTGTATTTTCTTTTAAATAGCAATATTTACATTGCATATTACAATTCATTGTAGGAACATATAGTAGATGTATAAATCTGTAATTATTATCCATAACTAATACCTTTCAATATAAGTAGGACTTTCCTTAAATGCTCTTTCATTTATTACTGCACGATAAGGAACTCTAACACTTTGTAATGAATAACATTGTCTAAATGCAGAACTTCCTATTTCTGTAACAGTTGATGGAATAGAAACATAACTTAAACTTGTACACCCATAAAAGGCATGACCACCAATTCTAGTAACTCCCTCTGGTATCATTATAGAAGTCAATGATGTGCATCCCTCAAAAGTATTACCCCTAACTTCTGTAATTCTAGATGGAAGTGTAACATTATTAAGGCTAACATCACCAACAAAAGTTTCACCATGAATAGATATAATATCATCATGTAAATTAATTTGTCTTAATGAAGTACAATATTCAAATGTTTGCCCATTTATTTCAGTAACTTTTTTAGGAATAGTTATTGAAATTAAAGAACTACAATGAGAAAATGCACTAGCACCTAAATATTCTAAAGAATTTGGCAAATTAATTTCAGATAAATTAGTATTATATTTGAATGCACTACCTCTTATTTCTTTTAAACCTTCATGTAAAACAACTGATTTTAAGTTTATATCATTTTCAAAAGCATTTCCTCTTATTTCCTGCACAGTATATGGTATATCAATGTTAGTTAAATTACTACAATTACGAAATGCTTTAGTCTTGATAGTTTCTAATCCTACTGGTAATTTAACTGTTTGAACATTAGTGTTTTCAAATGCACTTTCACTAATTGCAAGAACTTTTTTACCTTTATAAGTATCTGGTATTGTAATATTTGTTTCTCTGTTAGTTATTCCTCTAGTATATCTAAAGACAGAATATCCATCTTCGTATTTAGTATATAAAATTTTTGGATTAAAGAAGAACATAGATGGCAATATAATACCAATTAGCAAGACTATTACAAATTTTAATGAACTATTTAATGCAGAAGCATGTTTTTGACTTCGTGCATTATTTATTATATTTGAAATATCTTCATCTGGGCTTTTTATTGCTTGTTTGATTAATACATTCATGATATTAAACTTTTTACCAATTAAATGATATATCAATAGTGCAACTAATTCTATAAATCCACATAAGAATAATGAATAATTAAAATAGTACATTACTGCGACTATAAGAGTTATTACTCCAAATATTGCTAATAAAATGTTTTTCTTATTATTCAGTGAAGTAGTAGTAAATGTTTTTTCGTTTTCACCTTGAGTTTTAAGTTCTTCTATTAATAAATTTTTCAAAATAATTTTTTCATTAACTAAATAACTTTGATCTGGTGGAACTATTGGACTAGTATCTTGTACAACTTGAACATTATTACCATCGAATGGTGTACCACAAGCAGTACAAAACTTATCATTAACATTTAGAATATTTCCACACTTTGTACATTTTAATATAACATTTGTATTTTGTTGTGGTATTGCTCCAGTAGGAGTGACACCAACATTATTAATGGAATTTACTATGCTTTTTGATTTCTTAATCGAAGAAATTATTGCATATATAAACATCATTAAAAATGCAATAAATGGATTAACAAATATAAATATTATAAAAAATAAGCAAATCATTAATATTGAACCAATATTTCTATTTTTTTTCATACTTTGCATCCCCAATCAATTATTCTGACATAACTATAAATAAATTATCTTCGTAATAATTTAAAGCATTTATGTCTATATTAGGTACATTATGTTTGCCAAAAATACTTATCCATTTATCTGATATATTTAAAACATAAGTATATGGTAATATATCATAGAAGTAATTAGGGTTTTCTTCAACTAAAACATCCAATTGATTTTTCTCTGCTGTCATTAAGTAATTTCTAAAGCCCATTACTTTAGCTGATATAATTTGACCATAATCTGTTTTTTGATTCATAAATATAGAAACAAAACCTGTTACGAAAATAGCAACAAATGAAATTATATATATAATTTCAAATCTAGGATCTAAATCCCTTATAAACAAATATGCTATCATCCAAAGTATAATTGAAACAACAAGTAATGAAGATATAATATTCATTATTCTTTTTGTACCACTATTATTAATCTTTTTTTCTATGACACTTTCAAGACAAACAGATATTTTTTCAAAAACTTTAGGGAAACTATAATCTTCTGATAAAATATTAGAATCACCATTTTTAAATAATTCTTGATATACCAATTGTTCTGTTATTGAAAGTTTCTTTAGATTATTTTTACTTTTACCAATATTTACAATATTGTATTTTTTCTTTTCTAATTCTTCAATAGTAATATAACCTTTACTTGCTAAACTAACTATTAAAGAAACAGTTAATTTTCTAATATTATCCTCACCATATATATAACCAACTTGAGCAGAATCCAAATCATCTGGTGCATATAATTCAACTGTTTCAACTCTTTTAGTGCTATTCGTATTATATTTTTTCCAAGATATAACACTTCCAATAGAAATACCAATTGCTATTAAACATATTAACAAACTAAGTATTCCATAATTATAAGTACCACCTACAAAATAGTTATCTGGTAAAGTAATATTCATAGTTAAAGAACTATCAAGCAAATAATCATCAATATAAACACTAATAGAATTATTGTTTATTTGATAATTAACATTATTAGTAATATTCTCATTTCCTTTAAGAAACATAATATTATTACCAAATTCTTTAGGCATATTAACAGTTACACTCATATTATTTATTTTGGTATTATCATAATTGTCAAATAAATTAAATATCAATTCATCATAAATTGGATTAGTATCTTTTCCCATATTATATCTATATTTAATTGTATAAGTATGTAATCCTTGACTAACATTAGTTTTTGTACTACCAATTCTAATACCTATCTTATCATTGAATTTATCTAATACAAACTTTTCACCAATTACTCTCAAATTAGTAATTGACACCTTTTTCTTAGTCTTTTTGTTATCCTTATTATAATATTCTTCCCATAATGGAATTGATTTATAAATACCATTGTATTCACTGGTAGGAATATTAACCGTAACTGTCTCAGTAACATCAACTTTATTATCTTTATCTACATCCAAAACTACATTATAATCTTCAATTTCAAATTCAGAAGATATATATGACCTAGTATTGCTACTTAAACTGTCCTCTAATTTTAATGTAATAAAAGGTATAAGAATAAGTAGTACAACCCAGATACATAATAAAATTATTGTTTTTTTCTTATTTTTGTTTTTCATAATTACAAGCTAACTTTTACATTTTGTCTTTCTTCTTCATTTGCTTCAAACATATTTTTTGTTTTATAGCCAAAGATTATTGCAACTATATTACTAGGTAACATTTGAACTTTATTGTTGTATTCTCTTACTGTTCCATTGTAATATTTTCTTGAGTTAGCAATTTCATCTTCAACCTTAGTAAGTTGGTTACTTAAATCTTTGAAGTTTTCATTTGCTTTTAAATCTGGATAAGATTCTGCTAATGCCATAATTTTTGTTATGCCCTTAGATAATTCTTGATTTGCCTTGATTTTCTCATCATCTGACATTTTGTCATAAGCACCATTTCTTAATTTGATAACTCCTTCTAGAGTTTCTTTTTCGTGCTTTGCATATCCTTTAACTGTTTCTACAATATTAGGAATTAAATCCCATCTTTTCTTTAGGTAAACATCCATTGTAGAAAATGCTTCCTTAACTCTGTTGCTTAATTTAACAAAACTGTTATAAGTCGTAAATACCAACAACAAAAGTATTACAACTATTGCTATAATTATGTATAGCCACATATTTACCACTCTCCTCGATTATAATTATAGCATATAATCTAACAAAAATCGCTATTTTCCCACAAAAAATTGATGATTTAAAATATTATAAATTTATAATTGGACTTTGATATTTTTGCAATGCTATTCAAAATTGGTTAGTTAAATAGGTAAATGCAATTTATGTTTAACTATTGTAATTACAAAGTTAAATGCAATATTTTTAATTGGTTTTTCGGTCAATTTAATAAAAAAGAAATAATTATAGTTAATTATTTCCACGCCAAAAAGAAATTGCTTAAAATTTTAAAAAT
>CAJTRV010000043.1 GCA_910578855.1 uncultured Bacilli bacterium | reverse complement strand
ATATATAGTTACTTGTATCTCTTTAATGTTCACCAACACTATTTGACAAAGAACCGTTCATTATTTCTTCCCTTTATAGAAAAATGATAGGATTTTAGAAAACTCATAGAGAATTGTATTGCTTTTATTCATCGCCACGCTTTTTCCAAGCGCTTTACCACCAATCGTCATCGCTGCAATCACAGCGGTAATCGTAAGGGTTGTCAAAAACAAATCACTTTGAGAGGAAGCAGCCACGCTTTTGGCGACAATGACACCAGCTGATCCCGAAATAATGCCACAGATATCACCAATGACATCATTACAAAATGACGATACCTTATCGGCTTTATTCTTAAGTTTAATGGCGACTGCAGCTCCTCTAATTTTTTGGGCATTCATCGAATGAAATGGTTTTTCGCTCGCTGCGGTAACAGCAACTCCAACCATATCAAAAAGAATTCCAATTAAGATAAAAACAATGACAAGAATAATTCCGATGATGACATTAACATTGGGTAAAATGGTCTCTGACCCAAAGGAAAAGGTAAACGAAATCACAAGCGCCATCAAGGTAATTTGACTTACCCATATGACATTTGACTTTTGTCGCTTCTTATCACTTTTCTTTAACCGCGAAACAGCATCTTTCTCTTTCTTCTTCACGTTTCTTCTCCTATCCTAAAATAACTCATAAAAAAAATGAATGGCCATCCATATAGTAAACTTTGCGCCTTAAGGTCAAGTAGGTTTTCCCCTATTTCTACTCTCCGTTACCAGATAAGCGGTTCCCCTTCAAAGAAATAGATGTATCGTCACCGAATACATGACTTGATTACCACTTAGTACACACTGCAATCCTATTAGGAACTACATTCTAGAGGTTTTCCCCACCAACTATTTATTATTAATTCTCTTTTGCAAGTACGATTTCAATTTGCAATCACAAAATAATCTTGGCCATAGACTGTTTGGTGTCGTTCAAATATCCCACGTAATCACTCAAGACAAGCTACACTACTCGTAAGTTTCCTCACATAGCAGGTTTAATCCTAAGTCGTCATCTGTCATAAAACGAATATTAAGTAAGTACGCAGATAACAAGGTTAGGTCTCCATGAATGCGGGGTCGGGATCGTATGCCATTACGGTCGCCCTTCATTCTACCTTCCAGCACTCACCCCAAACTGGGCGTAAGAAGCAAGCACCAAAAGTTTCATAGATATGCTCTTTAGTGGATTTTTAGCCCCACCTTCATAATAAATAAAATTGACTAGAATAATGTGCCATTTCATTTATATCAGTAATTATATCAGTTTTTTCAAAAAAGTCAAATTATCATCTTTCACTTCATTTATTATATTATATGCAACAAATAGAAATTATGACCATCAAAGAAGCTCTAAAACTTTTGGAATTTGTTTCACTTTCCATTATATTTCTGAATTAGAGAAACAGTTAAAACACCGTTACTTTTATTCGGAACTTCCACCCCTAACCGCCTGGTACATTTACTACTTCCTTAATGTTTTATCCACCTGATTCGTTCTTTTTTGCTCTTGTTGTTCCATCAACGACCGAATTTGCTCCTCATACATAGACACCCGATCATAATTGGCGTGAATCAAAACATCTTTTATAATGACGCTATTAACGAAGGCAAAGAAATTACGAACTGTGGTCGTGGCATGTGTATAGCAATCAAAATTTAATCCATAATGTCCATAATTGGTATCACTATAAAACGATCCGTTATTCTCACCATAGCGATCCCCCACTATCTGATTACGATCCAAAGCGAGATAAGATCCCCAATTTTGCACATTATTATTGCGATAAATACAAGGGATTTTATTTTGATAACAAAATTCAGCCATAATATGTTGTACCAATATCTTTACTTCCCTCACAATAAGCTCTCCAGCCCCATTGGTTCGATTGTATCCACAATCTTTCTGTAATAAACGATGAAGCTGTTTTAGCGTATGGTAATATGCCTTTACTTGATTTTGTTTATGATAATGATAACTAATCTCATATAATTTCTGAAGTAGTTCAAACTGGGAATTCATATTTTGATGCTGGTTCATAAATCTATTAAATGATTGATAGCTATAATTTTTATCGACGACAATCTGATCTTCCCGAAGATTCAGTCCTAGTACATTAAATGCTTGATCAAAAACCAATTCATACGCTAGAACAGGACGCCTTTTCGCACAATCTAATGAGAAATGATCAGATTGATATGATTCCGGAAAAACAGTCCGTTTCTTTTGAAACCAATTGTGATATCCACAACGTAATAATTTTGGGTGTTGGAAGACGATATCGGATGGATCGGTCACATAAAGTGTAACATAATAGTGTTCCTGTTTTTGAACGATTGATATCGCATCCTCTCGAAGATGAGTACAATCAGGATCAATGGTAAAAATAAAGGTTTTAGCGGGATCTATTGCAGTATTCTCAGTTATCCTAACACCACTAGCTATATTATTCTGTTTCAATAATCTATCCTGGGATTTTTGAATAAATGCTGATACATCATCACCATATTGGTAAAATATTTCATTACTAGATAACTTTTGTTTGAAATAGTAGATGATCTTTAATAACACTGTTTGACTAATTTTGGGGTGTTCTAAGATATAAGAGATAATGGTTTTATAAAGGGAATAGTGATCAGTCGCCATACTATCAATATAGTCTTGTAATAAAGGATAGAGTACTCTATCCTGATCAATACAATTGATCAGGGCACGCTTTAATAACAGTTTTACTTTCTCATAATCAGATTGCAAATAAACGGCCATATATATCTTTTCTGTCACACTTAATCCTTGAGATTTTACAGGATTTATTTTGTAGCGACGGGATAGATCATAAAGTCTATTTCGGAGTACCTGGTAACGTTTATAGTAAGGTACTGTCCAGCGACCATTGGCCTGCATCATCGTATAAATCTCTTCAATTCGTTCAATCACTTGATACATATAGCAATTATAATGAGGATTTTTGGTATTATATTGCTTGATTTCTGCTTCTAAAAACGTAACCAAGAAAGCAACCATCCTCTCTAAGCTAAGTTGAAAAAAATCAATCATTTCTGTAGTAGAAACTTGATTACATTTCATCATGATTTTAAGTAGTTTTCTATCCATACATCCCTCTTATATTAACGTAAATTTTTGCTGATCATTTCTGTGTCATATGTTAATTGTTTTATACGTTCCATAATACGTCGTGCTTTCACGATATCGACGCTTCCTTTGGTAATACTTAGGTGTTCTTCTAATTCTTGGATTGTCAAATTAGACGTAAAGAACGTTGGCAATTGTTCTTGCATCCGATATTGTAAAATGGTGCTCAAGATCTCATCTCTAGCCCAAGGCGTCACTGCTTCTGCTCCAATATCATCAATTAATAAAAGAGGCGCTTTTTGAATCCGTTCCATTTTTTCATTGAATAAACTCCCGAATGACCCTTTTAAGATACGGAGAAACTCTGGCCAAAAGATCATGGCACTCTTCACTCCGTCCTTAGCAAGTTCATTGAAAATAGCAGCCACCAAATAGGTTTTTCCACAGCCAAAATTTCCATGAAGATACATTCCCTTGGGATTTTGATGATTGCGATATTCGGTAATAAAGGTATTGGCTTTTTTAATCGCATCAAAGCGATTTTTATCATCAATATAAACCTCTTTCATCCGTGCTTGTTTCATTTGATTGGGAATGGCAAATAACGCGATATTATCCAGATATTCATGCTCTTTACGATATTGTTTTTGATACTTACAGGCTACATAATTAAATTCTAAATTACCTTCAATATTCTCAGGAACATAGACATAACCTGGTATCTTATTTTGGCAACTAAGAAGACTCTTACAATGTTGACAGTGCCGATACTCAACCGCACAATCTTGAATGCGTGAAGTAGAAGAAATAAGATCTTTCTCTGGCATATTGAGATTCCGAATCAATCGATCAAATACAGCATCCTGCCTAGCCTCATAAAACTGTTGCTTTAAATTGGCCCTCACGCGTTCTTGAAAGCCCATCTCCTTAATTATTTCCTTCATCGTTTCCATAATTCACCTTCTTACTGAAATTGTCCTAATAATCGTTTCATCTCGTCGATTTCTTCTACGCTGGCCTTTTTATCGGTAACATCTTGTGTAAACCACTCTGGTTGCTTCACCACAGTCTTATTTGCTGGTTTTGGCAAGTTCTTCTTCCGCGTCATTTCTTTTTGTGCCAACTTCATCGCATCTTCAACCGTTTTTACATTACTACGAATCCATTGACTAGCAATAACTTCGATAAAATTTTTCGTTAATTTATTCTGATTAATTCGTAACACATAGTCGATTAAAACATTGACTACTCCTGGCATCATACCAAGATCAATTAAAAGATATTCTAAAATTAGCTTATCATTCTTACTTGGTTTTACACCATGATTTTTACCACATAAAAAATCATAGGGACTCGTTGTTTCAAATTGATAAATCATCTTCGCTCGTGGTGATTGATCTCCGATAGGACGACGCAGATAATCTGGTTGATGTTTATAAGCAATTGATGGTAGCCTTCCATCATGCTCAAAGGTATAATAATTACGGGCCTGATTGCGCAGTTTTGTTCTATCAATCGTTCTTTTTTCCGTTAACGAATTACGAATAATTTCTAACATTGCATCATTATCTAGATCGTAAATAAAACTTAGTTTATCAATTAGTTCACGCATATCTTTGGTAATACTTCGAATATTAATCATCTCTTCCGGAATGAGTCCAAGAAGCTCATCTAACTCAATTTTAGACACCAACTTCATTCGTTGTTTGGCCCGCCTGCGAATTCCCGTTTCAATATGCGATACATCTTGACTCGATACCGTTTCAAAAACATCCGATAATGATTTGGTAATATCGGTATAATCACGCAAATGAAAGCGTGGCATCTTAAAATACTCCACTAATTTTTGATATTCTAGGGCTCCAACATTATGATAAAGGGCCGTGGTAAGAATGGGATTTGCAAAAAACTCAGCAGCACTTAGCGGGGAATATAGTGCATAGACATAGTGATTAATATCGCCTTTTTTTAAATAGGTTTTGATAAGTCCAATTCCCTCTAATTTTTCCCGTGCCACCGATATTTCTGATAAGCCAATTCCCATGTTCCCCATTAAATGGTGATGCGTCCACTCCGTTGAACATAATTCCATCTTATCTAAATACGACCATAAGGAAAAATAGAGACTAATGGCAGTGGTCCCTATGACTGGTTGGTATAGACTAATAAGGAGTTTACGGTCTTGGTCATTTAATACAGTTCGATTGATAACGATATATGTATCTGCTGGAAGTAATACTGTTGTTTTCATAACCTCACCCACTAGCTTTAGTGTATCATATTTTACCACATTAAAAAAGAGCTTTTCTATAAATTCCTAAAACTATTGATGGTTGATCTCACCCATTCAACTTCTAATCATTAAGATATGGAAATAACTGGAAAAAAAGATAGCGTGTGCTATCTCAGGCTACATTATGATATACATTTTGAACATCCTCAATCTCTTCTAACATCGTTAAGAGTTTTTGGAAGGTCTCAGCCTCTTCGCCAGCAAGGGTTATCTTTTCTTTTGGAATCATGGCAATTTCATCCATTTCAAATTCGACTGCTGGTAATACTTTCGCAATTGCTTCTTTCATTATATATAGATCAGTCGGATCACCATAAATTACTGTTAACCCATTATGCTCTTCAATATCATCGACATCAATTCCAGCTTCAATCATCACTTCTAGTGCCGCTTCCGCATCAAGTCCTTTAAAACCAACGATACATAAATGTTCATACATATAACTTACACTACCGATGGCCCCCATCTTAACATGACATTTGTTTAAAGCAGCTCGAATACTACTGACAGAACGATTGACATTATCGGTAAGACAATCGACGATAACAGTCGAACCTCCAGGTCCAAATAATTCGTATGTGGCCTTGGCATAACTTTCATCAACCCCACTATTTACTTTATCAATTGCTCGCTTAATAATATCAGCTGGCACTTGCTCCTTTTTCGCCCGTTCCATTAACCGTTTCAAAGAAGCATTGCTTTCAGGCTCAGTTCCTCCTGTCTTTGCAGCTTGGTAGATCTCCCGGGCATACATAGAATACAATTTCGATTTGGCCGCTCCCGTTTTTTGAATACTTGCTTTTCTTACTTCATATGCTCTTCCCATTTTAACTCCTTCTTTCTCCTTTGTATATTTTACTGTATTTTTTTCATTTTGACAATCTTTATGATTGTTCTTTGGTCACACTTTTTCTAAGGGCATCACGCGCAGCTTCTTGTTCCGCTTCTTTTTTACTATGCGCTGTTCCCCGTCCATAGATAATCCCATCGATTCTAACTTCAATCGTAAATACTTTATTGTGAGCAGGTCCTTCTTCACTCACTATAATATACTGTAAACTTCGTTTATCCGTCTGAACTTGTTCTTGTAACATCGATTTGTAATCATCGAAAAAATCAACTAAGCCACTTTCGATAATGGGAATAATATGTCTAAAAATAAACTTTTTAACATAAGAAAATCCCTTGTCTAAATACATCGCTCCAATAAACGACTCAAAGATATCGGCAACAATTGTCTTTCGAAATTTACCACCATGTTCCGCTTCACCATGACCAAGTAATAAAAAATCATTTAACTTTAAACGTAAAGAATACTCATATAAGGCATTTTCACAGACATATTGACTGCGTAATTTGGTCATAACCCCTTCGCCTTTTGAACATGTCTTATATAAGTATTCACTGATAATCAACTCTAAAACAGCATCTCCTAGATACTCAAGCCGTTCATAACTGATAACATTATGCTC
The DNA here is from genome assembly GCA_910578855.1 of uncultured Bacilli bacterium. Lineage (GTDB taxonomy): Bacteria > Bacillota_I > Bacilli_A > RF39 > UBA660 > MGBC107952. Next base: position 3,515 of record CAJTRV010000043.1, on the reverse strand, counting down.
ATTGGCATAAGACGTATGCGTAAGAGCAGTCATATAAAGTTCTTCTTTTTGGGTATCAATTCCCAATACTTTTAATAATTCCATCTTTTTCACCTCTTCTATTCTAGCATATTTTACAGATAATGACTATTCCATGTTTTAGATTTCGACATTTGCGTACCTTGTTGCACTGTTGGACTATAATGTTCCAACATTCGTTCAATAAAGTCACAATTAAAGTGGCACTTCCATAGTTCCCCATTCGTATGAAAAATTAGAACATCCGTATCATGAAGTGCAAGCGCCCCTATGAAACTTTGCATTTCCTCTGTTAGTTTATAAACACATTCTTCCACTGTCAAATATTCTAATAGAAATGACTGAACTTGCTCATATTCTGCTTCATCATAACCTTGAATAATGGGAATAATATCCATCCTTATTTCTCTAGCAAATAATATAATTGCATGATGAATCTCCCAAATGCCGTATTGCTTGGTAATTATCATTCCAAGTCGTTGTTTCTGTTCATACATAATTTACACCTTCATAACTGTATTCTATCATAAAAGTAGCGAAAAGGAAAATATCATTTTCAATTTACATCGCTTCTATTTTCTAGTATAATAAATACGTGAGTAAATATGAAATATATCTTAATAGCATTCATCCATGGCTATCAGAAAATACCGGGACGTTTCCACGATAGCTGTCGCCATATTCCTACTTGTTCTAATTATGCTTTGGAAGCCATAGAATATTATGGAGCCTGGACTGGTAGCAAGATGGCCATCAAACGTATCTTAAAATGTAATCCATGGGGTACCTATGGATATGATCCCGTCGTAAAAAAGGAGAATTACAATGAAAAAAATCATTAGTCTAATTATACTAGGTGTCCTCAGTCTCACCATGACAGGCTGTTTCAAACGCGATAGTTTTGAAGATATTACAATCTATACTACTGCCTATCCAATTCAATATATTACCGATTATTTATACGGGGAACACAGTGAAGTGTTGAGTATCTATCCAAATGGAGTTGCCATTCATGACTATAAATTAACTGGAAAGCAAATTGAAGATTATAGCAAATCTAGTCTCTTCATTTTTAATGGACTAAGTCCTGAAAAAGATTATGTCATTCCAATGGTCAATAAAAATCACAATTTAAAAATCATCGATACTTCACTTAGTATGGAATACAATCACGAGATGGAAGAATTATGGTTAGACCCCTCTAACTTCTTGATGTTGACGCAAAATATTCGAAACGGATTAAAAGAATATATTAATAATCACTATTTAAAAAATGAAATTAATGAACGTTACGATGAACTAAAGATAAAAGTATCAGAAATTGATGCGAATTTGAAGCTAATGGCAGAAAGTAGTAAAAATAAAACGATTGTCGTTTCCTCTGATCTATTTAAGTTTTTAGAAAAGTACAACTTTAATGTAATTTCATTGGAAGAAAATAGTAACTTATTAGATAAGACAGTAGAAAATGTAAAAAACATGATCTATCGTGGGGAAATCGATTATATCTTCTTAAAAGAAGGCGAAAAAGAGTCGAAAACGATTAAAGAAATCAGAGCTGAAACCAACGTCGAGATTATTACACTTCACGCAATTGCGAATTTAACAGAGACTCAGAAAAAAAATAATAAGGATTATTTATCTCTCATGAATGAAAATATTGATCTATTAAAAAATGAATTATATGACTAAATAGTTGACTTAGAAGTAATATTATGGTAAAGTTATAAGGCATAGGACAAACCTGATAAGAAGGAGGAAGAAAAATGGCAAAAAAAGTAACTGCAACAGCACCACTAGCTGGTAATACACGTTCACATGCTTTAAATGCTACTAGACATTTCCAAAAACCTAATTTACAAAAAGTAACGGTCAATGGAAAATCAGTAAGAATGACAGCAAGAGAAATCAGAACGTTAAATAAAGTTAGTAGAAAAGCAAAGGAAACAATAGAAGCTTAAAATGAAACAGATTCATGCCGAATCTGTTTTTTTTGTGCTAAAAAGCCTGTACTCACAGACTTTTTTAGATAGAAACAAAATTATCTTACTACTCTTCTCTTCTTACTTATCATTCATAAAAAGCATCTAATAATTGATCGTCATCTCTCCCAAACCAGGTTTTACTTGGAGACTGCAATATATTATTTTCTTTTCCTTGGGCCGTTTTATATCGTTCTAAGGTACCAGTTGGCACTTTGATCGTATGAGCAGTCAACCCATTATTATTCTGAAATATACCTGTTTCTAGATTTGCGGGAACATTTCCTTTAAATTCGACACTAGTAAGAGCATTATCGCTGAAAGCTTCAGGGGCAATCGTTGTTATGGAACTTGGTATAATAATGCTTGTTATCTTATTGTTGGCAAACGCATTGGCCTCTATTTTTAATAAAGTATTCGGCAATACAATACTAGTTAGTTAATTATCGTAAAAACTATACATTCCTATATTTTCTAAATGATTTGGCAACAAAATTGTTTGACATTTAGAACTATAAAATGCTTGACTACCAATTGTTTTAACTTGTTCTGGTATAACAATATGTTCCCGTTTCGCACCAGCATAACTGTTGATACTTGTTTTATTTTCTGTTCCATCACTATTTCGATCATAGATAAAGGCGTCGTCACCTGTCATTTCATTATTGACAAATGCTGACATCCCTAGATAGGTAACACTACTTGGAATCGTTATATTTGTTTATAGATTATTCGCAAACGCAGTTGCTCCAATCGATGTTACACTACTTGGAATCATAAGTTCCGTTATTTGATTCAAATTAAAAGCATATGATTCAATCGTTTTAACACTATCAGGAATAAGAATTTGTTTTAATTTGTTGATATAAAATGCTTGTATCCCGATCACGATAATCGTATCAGGTAGATTAACACTGGTTAATCCCGTCTCACGAAATGCTTTATCTCCAATTTTGGTAATCGTTTTACCATCAATTTCCTTTGGAATCGTCACATCTAGGATCTCATTATAGCCATTGATGTTATTCTTCCCACATAAATATTTCGTAATGGTATCTCCGACCTCATTGGTTTGAAAGCAATCTTTAAAGGTTGTCACGATTCCACTACTATCGATATCTTTCTGACGGACATTGACATTGGGATCTAACGTTTTCGTTCCCCGTGGTAATGTGGTCTCAGAGCTAAGGATTTCCGCTCGAACGACAAATGTTTTCTCAGCTCCGGCTAATAGATCGTCGCCAATCCGAAGACCGCTAATTCCAAATTGAATCTCCGTTGGTGCTTGCGTATTAGCGTCGACAATTCCCGCAACACTTTCAATCACCGCATCGATATTCCCATTGTTTTTAATAGTTACATTGTACTCAATATAACTACCAGGTGAATCTAAAGTAACATCAAAAGTAGCTGCTAGTTTACCCATAATTCGACTATCGTTATTTACCGCTCCCTTGCTACCCTTCTCGGTAATATTCGTGAACAGAATATCCCAGTTTGTAGAAATCGTTCCCG
>CAJTRV010000042.1 GCA_910578855.1 uncultured Bacilli bacterium | reverse complement strand
AGATTTTTATTTCTAAATATCAGTTTTAATTTTGACTACTTTTTCAGCAGTCTCCTGTACCCACTATCCCTTTTTCGTAATACCGGGGTTTATTCCACTAAAAAGTCACATTGAGAACTCGTTTATCGTCGCTGCCAAAGTAGACAAAATAGAACCATGGAATGCGATTACTAGTAATAAACCAACCCATTCTTTTCGTTACTACCAGGATCAAGAACCCTACTTTATTTATGCTGGCGAGTCTAGTAAACCAGCCAATCATCTTGACTATGAAGCAAGAATGCAGGAATTATCTGATCAGTTATATCTGAAATTTCACAAGACTCCAGCATTTACCTGGCATACCCATGATGTGATGACCAATGACTCTTTACCTTTTATTGGATCAATCAATGCCCAAAATCCGAATTTATTAATCGCAACTGGATTTAATAAATGGGGAATGACCAACGGTGTTTTAGCTGGTATGATTCTAAGTGATATTGTCAAAGGAAAAGAAAATCGTTATCAGGATATGATGCGACCCGATCGACCAATCAACTTAGAAAAAATTAAAAATTTCTTTTTGGATGGTTATCAAAACGCTGTTAGTTATACCAAAACAAAGCTTCAAAAAAATCAACCATTCTATCAAGATAACGTTAAAATTACCTATGAGAATGGAACAAGAATCGGAATTTATCGTGATGATAACGGTAAATTGCACAAGGTATGTAACGTATGTCCCCATATGAAATGTAATCTCATTTTCAACTATCTTGATCACACATGGGATTGTCCATGTCATGGTAGTCGTTTTGATATCGATGGCAATGTTATTGAAGGTCCAGCAGTTTATAATATTAAATTAAATGCAAAAAAAGACAAGTAATTGAATCAATCAACTTACTTGTTTTTCTTAGAATTTTTTTGGTCCTTTTAGACCTTTCAATCCCTTCGTCCCTTTGAACCCACTAAAATTACTTAATATATTGGTATCAAATGTGCGAACCTTTCTACTGCGACTCTTGTAATCTTTAATTGCTAACGTAATCATATCATCAAGCAAGGTTGGATATTTTTTACCAATTGGCTCCCATAAATAGAATGATAATGATCCAGGAATCGTATTCGGCTCATTGACATATACTTTATTTTTCTTCTTATCTACTAAGAAATCAATCCGACATAAACCACTTAAATTAAGTGCTTTAAACGTTGCTTTAGAAATTTCTTGTACCTGTTTAGTAAGGTCATCTCCAATCCGGGCAGGGATAACACGATCTGTCGCTGCCATTCCTTTACTACCCGTTCCTTTGAACCCTTTTTTCGCACCAGATCCGATATATTTATCGGTATAAGTTAAGAATTCATCGGTTCCCATCACTTCTTCAATAGCACTTAGTTCTTGGTATTCATAGTTACCTAAAACACTACAATTTACTTCGATTAAATCAGTTATAGCTTTCTCAACGACAATTTTATTATCGTACTTCGTTGCTTCCATAATCGCTTCGTCAATCTTATCCTCATCTTTAACATAAACAATTCCAACACTGCTACCTAGGGTTGCTGGTTTAACAATAACAGGATACCCAATTTTCTTAATATCTTTTTTAATATCTTTCTCAAACTGTTGATATTCAGTATCGTAAAACCATGTATAATCAACGATTGGAAGATTGCAAGCCTTCATTACTTGTTTCATAATAACTTTATCTTGTCCCATGGCTGCTCCTAGCACATGACTTCCTACATAAGGAATCCCTACTGTATCTAAATACCCAGCTAACGTTCCATCTTCAGCATTGTTCCCATGAACAATTGGGAAAGCTATATCAAGCTCGGCAATATTACGTTTCCAAAATCCCAATGTTTGAAGATAAAACTGGTCCTCTTTTTTTACCAATACCACTTGTTTGGCATAACGTTTTAAATGATTAAAATCCTTATAAATTTCAAGATCCATTAACATTTTTCCCGTATACCAATCTTTATTTTTATCAACATAAATTGGAATGATTTCATATTTGTCTTGATCCATATACCCCATGGCTTGGACAGCAGAAATGATACTAATTTCATGTTCAACAGTCGAACCACCAAAGATAACTCCAACTTTAATTTTCATTTTACTTCCTCCTCGTTATTACTTCTTCTCATTAAATGTATCAGGTAAATCATTTTCGAATAATGCGAATACTTCTTCTTTTCCTTTTAAATCATAAATTAATTGGTATGCATCAACTACATCATTAATAATATGAATCTTCTTTTTGGGATAATCCATTAGTTGCAATCCCTCATAAATTGGTTTAGTTTGTTCTTTTCCAACTAAAATTACTTCATCAGCACTATCAGCTATTTGTCGACCAAATTCTTGGTTTAGTTCATATTGTTTATCCCCTAATTCAATCATTCCAGGCGTTACAATAATTCTCTTTCCTGGCATTAACTTCAATACTTCTAAAGCACTCTTACAACCACTTGGATTTGAATTATAAGCATCATCAATAATATTAATATGCCCCATTCTTTTTAGTTCTAAACGATGTTCAATCGAATTTACACCTTTTACTGCAACAACCAATTGCTCCATTGATATTCCAAGATAATGACCCAAGGCAATACTAGCTAAAATATTATAAATATTATGTTTTCCTAATAACTTCGTCTCAAATGTATACTTCTTCTTATCCCCTTTTAGGACAACATCAAACGTTGATCCTTTCTCACTCAATTTAATATTACTTGCGCGAAAATCAACATCATCAGAATCAATTCCAATGGTAATAATATGACATTTATTTTTTAATTTATAATTTCTTTGACGTTCATCATCATAGTTTAAAACACCACACCCATCGCTTGGCAATGATTCAATTAATTCAAACTTCGTTTTTGTAGTATTTTCTAAGCTACCAAAGCTCTCTAAATGAGCTTCCCCGATTTTTGTTAAAATTCCGTATTTAGGTTTTACCAAATTACATAAAATTTTAATTTCTCCTTGGCGAAAAGCACCCATTTCAGCAATAAACACATCATTAAACTTATCTAAATAATTATTAATACTTAAAATTAATCCATAAGTTGTATTGAAGTTTTTAGGAGTTGGAAAAGAATTAAATTTAACACTTAAAATATCATTTAAAATGTTTTTACTGCTTGTTTTTCCAAAGCTTCCGGTAATTCCAACAACACTCAAGTTTTTCATACCTCTAAGTTTACGTTGAGCCATATGTTTGTAATGATAAAATACTTGTTTTTCAACTGGGATATTCACAATATTAGCTACCATAACAAAGAAATAGTTAAAATATGCGAACATTCCTAAAATTAAATAATAATATGGAACCAAAGATACACTGTAGAAAAGGCACATAATGGTAATAGGAATAAGATACAATAACAATGTTGTTACTGATAAACGACGTACTCGCTTAGTAAAATTAAATTTAACTTTCTTTTGTTCCGTTTTTTCACTACGGATGAATAATACGCCTACAATAATGTAAAAAATAGCAAATAGACAAAAGGCAATATTCACATCGACTACTAAAAAGAGGGCGAATATGACAAAAAACATATCAGGATTAATCCATACTTTGTATGGGTTTTTCACAATCCACTTTAGAAATCGATGATCATCATCATACCAATTTAATTGTAACATGTGTAATCCTTTTCTACTTTTCCCAAATAAATATAATACAAACGGGATTAATGATACTATAAATAATTCTTTCATTTCATTCACTCCTTAATAAAATTTTCTATAATTTGAATCGTTTGACCTAGTCGTTCTAAATAGGCATAGTGGGTACAACCATCATAGACAATAACGGCAGCATCGGCAATTAATGATTCTAACGCATACGCTTCTGCTAGCAGAACCTCAGTATCACAATCACCCCAAATAAGAATTGCTGGGCTATTAATCCGTTTTACTTCTTCCGTAATATCTAAATTAACATGTTCAACTAAAATCGCTCGCATAGCAGGACTTGCATTTTTATAATCAGTCGAGCCGATATGATTTTTCATTTTCTCGGCAATTCCATCAACACCTGGTAATTTCTTAAGCGTTTTAAGTAACCGCGTTTTTAGTGGCAACTTTTTAAATCCTTTACGAAAAGGACTACCAAACAAAATGAGTTTCTCAACGGGATACATACTCGCATACAATAAACTAATTTTTCCGCCAAAAGAATGGCCTAACATGATTGGTTTTTTTATTTTTAATTCCATTAGCAGTTGATGCACCATCTCAACATAATCAAATAGCTTCCAAGCATATTTTGGCTCTTCACTCTCGCCAAAACCTGGTAAGTCAATGATTGTAATATGATACTTTTTCTCCAAATTATCTCCTAGAGGTCGCATCATTTCAATATTTTGACCCCATCCATGTAAAAACACCAATTCTAAAGCGTCTTTCTTTCCATAGGTGATATAATTTACATTTAGGCCATTAATTTGTTTTATCATTTTTAAATCACCATTATTATTATACCATTATTTCCTATAATTGAAACAATTTGCAAACAAAAAAACAACAAAAATAGAATAAATTTTTATTGTTTTACTATCATTTGACCCTTATTTTTTCGTTTCCTTCTGATCATGAAACATTTCCTTAATAGTTGTTCCTAAGGTTGCCATATTACTTAAATCAGATGGAACAATAATTTTTGTTGCTTCTCCGTTGGCTAAATCGCGTAAAGCTTCAAAGCTTTTTAACGTTAATACACTCTGATCAGCTCCGGCAGCTTTTAATAACTCAATTCCTTTGGCTTCAGCTTCTTTTACTTTCAGCATTGCTTCTGCTTCCCCTTCCGCAATCCGTATTTGGCTTTCTTTGTCCGCTTCAGCTCTTAAAATTGCACTTTCTTTTTCTCCCTCGGCAATTAAAATACTTGATTTCTTTTCTCCTTCGGCTCGTAAAATAGCTTCTCGACGTTCTCGTTCAGCCCGCATTTGCTTCTCCATTGCTTCTTGAATATCACGTGGTGGCAAAATATTTTTTACTTCTACCCGGTTCACCTTGATTCCCCATGGATCAGTTGCCTCATCTAAAATAGCTCGCATCTTCGAATTAATAATATCTCGTGATGTGAGTGTTTGATCTAATTCGAGTTCACCGATAATATTACGGAGAGTGGTTGCTGTTAATGTCTCAATCGCATTGATTGGATCTTCAACACCATAGGTATATAATTTCGCATCCGTAATTTGAAAATAAACAACTGTATCAATTTGCATCGTTACATTATCTTTCGTAATCACTGGTTGCGGGGCGAAATCTTTAACTATTTCTTTTAATGAAACCCGGTTGGCAACCCGATCTAAAAATGGCAATTTAAAATGTAAGCCATTACTCCATGTAGTATAGTATGAACCAATTCGTTCAATCACATATGTCTTAGCCTGAGGCACAATTTTAATATTTGGAATAACCAGTAATAACACCAATACTAAAATAATAATAAAAATATCCATAATTCTCTACTCCTTAATCTCCTGTACTTCTAATTTTACACCATCGATCTTGATAATTTCCACCATCGCTCCAACTTTGATTTTACGAGAAGCATAGGCAGTCCATCGTTTCCCATCGACTTTTACCTCTCCTTGCTGATTACGTTTAATTTCTTCGGTAACAATTCCATGCATTCCAATGACACGATCGATATTGGTTCGTTCAGAACGTACTTGTAAAAATTTTTCAAAAAATGGCCGCGTTGTAACTAATAAAATGATTCCCAGAACAACAAATACTCCGAACTCTATTAAAAAATTATCTGTTACAAACGACAACATCAGCGCAACAATTCCACTAATAACAAACCAAATCGTCGTCAAATTAATTGTTAACAACTCGACAATCGTAAGTAAAATAATAATTCCTAACCATACGTAAAACATAATATCACCTAAATTCATTATACTCTATTATATTTTTGATTACAAGAATAATACCAAAAAAAGTAAGACAAGATGTCTTACTTCACTAAATAATATTATTTAGATCTTTCGGATGCCATTTGTTGTTCCAATTCTGCAGCTTTTGCCTCAATCTCTTCCATTGTGAATTTGTAAGTACCCTTATATTTATCAAACAATTGAAGTCTAGCAATTCCGGTATGCAAAGCAATGAACTCAAGTTTGTCTGCTCGATCAATTTGCTTTTGTTGATAAGCCTTCGCTTGCTCGGTTGTAAAGGAAGAACCTTGTTCAAACTCTTCAGATGTAATACCATGTTGACTCAAATATTCTTTTCTTTTATTCACATCAGTAATTGTATGTGCTTTCCCAATATGCGCATTCTTCATAACACGTTTTAAACTTTCTCGTTTTTGGACCTCACGCTCAATAAGTTCCTGTTGTTTTAACAGATCTTCTAACGACATATTTTTTAAATCATTGTCTGATTTTTTAAAATCTTTCGTTTGATCTTTGCTTGGATCAGAATCCTTTTTAGGTTCAAACTTCGCAGCATATACTTTTCTAGCATCTGATAGTCTTATAGAATAATATTGATCGCCAAGTTCACCGGTAAAATCAGACAGTGGTACAAAACTTCCATCAAACATATCACCATGACGTTCAGAAAGTATCTTGTTTAATTTTTTTACATTATTTCTCTCTCTATATGCTGCTAATAACGCGCTATAACAGAAATCATATTCTCCTTGGCCATTTTCTTGTACCACAATCCGTTGCCCAGTAGAATCACTCCCGATTAATTTTCCATTATCAAATTTAAAAGTATAAATATTATCAATTAATAATCTTGCTTTCGCTTGATCATCAGATTCAAGACTACTCTTTCCAGACGTTTCCTGTAACTTATCAAAAAATATCGTTTCTAATTCTTCTATTGTTATCTTATTAAATAAATGATTCTTTTTTGGTATTTCAATTGAAAAATCACGTAATTGCTTTTTCTCTTGTTCATTTAATTGTCCATAAGCACTTATCATTGTATCCAAATTTAATCCAGAAGTAGGATGTAGATTCTGTAAATCATTTGGTTTTACTTTAACTTGTCGTGAGAAAAGGCCCTGAACAGTTTGCCATGAAGATTTTATTTCATCTGTTATTTTATTCTTTGTTCTCCGTAAAATAGTCATTTTTTTCTTAGGAAAATCTTTGTGAATAACCTTTGACACTTTGTCTACCTTTGGTTGCAATTTTGCATTCATGATATATGCATCATAGGCAGCTAGCAACGCATCGTAACAGTAATCCAAATCCCCAGCTCCATCTTTTTGAATAATTAACTCATTTCCATTTTCATCAGTTCCAATTAACTTTTCACCATCTAAACGAAATGTAAGTAACTGACAAAAAAGTTTATTATACTCAATCTCATCATCCTCTGTTAACTTTCTACCACTTCTTTTCATATATTTTATATATGTTTTATATACACTTTTAATTTCTTTTGCCAATGAGCTTTGATAATCCAAACCTTTTAATTTTTCCGTTAAAGCCTTTGTTTCTTGGTTAATTGCATCTTGATTTTTTTTTATATTTCTCGCTAATCCATGAATTGTTTTATAATTGGTATCTTGTTTAATCTGAGATTCTTTAATTTCAATTTTCTTATTATACTTATTTGTAATAGTATAATCGACATTAACAATATAATCACTTTCGACAATATAATGATTAAAAAAATCCGGATAATTTATGCGAGCCAGTTCACTACCATATTTATTCATAATCATTCGTCGTGCTACTTCTTTATTTTCGCCATTTTCACGTTTCTTTATATATTCACTTATAATCGCAAATAAAGGATCTGATTTAGTAATTTCTTTAACAGCTGATGAATCTCTATTCTTTATGTAAATAGTCTGAATATCCCCGATTTTTTCTTCAATCATTTTAATATCTTGAAAAAAATCTAATAGATTCATTTGCTCTAACAAATCCCTATTTTTATCAATTCCGTCTTTTACTACCTGAATCTGTCTATTTGTTCCATCCTGATATATCGCTTTTAACTTTTGATTTGTAATTGCGTCTTGCAAAAATTGTAGAACTTCCGCTTCTGTCAACATTGTATTCATTTTATCACTATCCCCTTCTATTTGAACGAATGACTGATTTCATCACTTCTTGTACTTTTTTCCATTCATCATCGTTCTCAATATCTGTAAAAATTAATTTGTCATTTTCCTCGGTCACAATAGATGTGTGAACTATTTCTAATTGATTTGTATCTTTTTCCCCAAACGTGTAAACAGCATAGTCTTTTCCAAATTCGGTCAATCTAAAATATAATAAAATGGTTGCCTCTCGATCCATATCATTTTCATCGATGATATTAATTTTTACCGTTTCCTTCATCTTATCTCTCCCCGCATTTCTTCTTTCTTTTAAAATTATAACATATTAATTTCCCTTTTACAATCAAAACACTTTTAAATTGTCAAATATAGGCACAAAAATATTAGATAATCTCTTTTCCTATTTTTTCGTTTTCTTATTTGAATGCCTTTCCAAAAAAACTACACAACTCTTTATAGTAATTCATACTACCAACGACAAAAATAATCAATGTAAAGAGTATTAATCCCCGTAACCAAATATAATACCCAAACATTACAAGTGGATAACAATGATGATAAAAATTTTACGAGCAATTCCATTTTAAGCCGTTCTCCATCCACGGCAAGACTTAACAAGGCTGCTATTTTATTAACCATATATTTACTAAGAATTTTTCATGTTCACATCTGTTAAATGAGAATTGGCATGAATATCTTCCAACGAACCATTTCTGATTATCAGGATTTTTTAAAACACGAGTAAATTCAAGCAAAAACAAAAAGTGAGCCAGCTTTCGCTGACTCTTCAGGGGGCAAACTTATATCACGTACTCTTTTATTTTTAATATTAACAAACTCTTTATTTTCAAAGGGTTTTAATTTACATAAGTTTAAATAAATCCACCTTTAAAATAAAAATCTTCTATTTTGGTGGTTGAATGGGTGGTTAAATTTTAGTTGCTATAGAATTCTAAACATTTCAAAATATTCATTAAATACTTCTGCTGTTGCTAATTCTTGTGCAATAGCTTTAATTGAATATTCATTAGTATTTTCTTTTATTTTAGAATAATTTAAATATTCTGGTACTTTTTGATTTATATCTTTAATTACCTTATCTTTTTCAGAAAGTAAATACATTTCAAAATCTCCTTTTTGTTTTTCACTGTCAAATTTTAAATATGTTCTTTGATGCTTTTGATATGCAAATCTTTCATCAGAGTTATCTGGGTTATATAAAAATTGTATTAATTTATCTTCTTCACTATTCCTTATAAGATATTTGTAAGTATAATCATAGTTTCTTTCTCCATCTAATTTAAAAAATGAATTTTCTAAAGCAACTGTAACAAATCTTCTGCCATCTAAATCAATTAACTGTTTTGAATATAATTGTGTTCCAAAATATTGAACTATCAATTCTCCATAAAAAACTCTACAATCAGTTTGTTCAAAGCAATAAAACATCTTATTACCTTCATCATCATCAAAATTCAATGTTATAGTAAATTCAGGTCTATAAATATTATGGTAAACTCTTGATTGTGTTTTTTCATCGTATCTTTCTTCCCATTCGTTTTTATTTTCTATCATACGGAAAAATTGAATTATAGGACTAGTTGTTAAATGAAATCTTTTCTTCCATAGAAACTCAATTTGATTAATATCAGCAATACCATCTTTAGGAGTATTTGTATCTTTAACCCTAGTATATATAGAATATCTTCTTACTATTTGTCCTTTATCACTATAATCTTTCAATAAAAAATATGGAGTATCGTACGAATTTTTAATAATCAGAATATCTAATTCATGATTATTATTTATAATTGTCTTAATTTCAATACTAGGTCTTATTCCACTAACAAATTGAATCCCCTTTAAGAAATCAATTACTTTTTGTTGGTTTTTTCTATTTTGATCATTTTCAACACCGATTATCTCATAAGTTTTATCCCGTACTCCAAAAATTAAATATGCATCTTTATCAACACGATTATTTGCTAAACATATTATATCGTGTAACAAATCGGCTTTATTATTATGCCATTGTTCCTTAAAATCCCAATAATCATCTTCTCTTTTAGAATTAATCAATTCTTTTATAATAGTTTCTAAATTCATATCTACACCTTTAAGCTAATTTCTATATAATCTGCTATATAAATTTAATTGCAATTTTTCTAGCAAAGAATCAAGTTGTATAATAATAGTAAATATAACATGTAATTCTTTTTCACTTTCGCTATTCAACTTTTTGAAATCAATTTTTTCATCAGTATTAGCAAATTTAAATGCCATATTATTTAAATCTGTCAATCTATCAGAAACACCTTGAAAGTTATCATCATATTTATAATCATTAGGTAGTTTTTCAATTAGAAAACTATGAAAATCAATAGCAACACAAGACATATTTACTAATCTATGCCAATATTTATACCATTTATCTTTATCATTTTGCTGATAAGCAATACTCATTTGAGGCCAACATTCATGATATGCATCAGATAACTGATTTCTTCGTTTTTGCAATATAGGTATTATACTTGAATAATAATTTATATATCTTTCTTTTGCATTAGTTATAATCAAAAATATTAAGTTTACTATTAATCCTGTTGAAATGCTTAAAGAAATATTAAATAAGTAATTTAACTCTATCTTATAAAATTCGAATGCTAAAATCATAAATATTATTGTTAATATTATTAATCCACTTAGCCAATACTTCAAATTAAATCTTTTTGGACAATAATCGAAAATAGTTTTCTCGTTATCACTGTAAATAGATTCAAAATTTCCTAGTTTTTCATCAAACCATTTTTCATATTCTGCTTCTGTTTCCATAATTTTACACCTCTAAACATTAAAATCATAAGAAAATATCTCAACAATAATATATCATAAAAAAGGAATGAAATAAATTTCATTCGCGCACCCAATGGGTGCCTTTTGTTTAAACAAAATTTATTGTATAATTAAAATAGTGAGATTATGATAGTTTGTACCG
>CAJTRV010000041.1 GCA_910578855.1 uncultured Bacilli bacterium | reverse complement strand
GTTGAATATTCCCTTTTTTATTGTATGAGGATTTCCTCATCTATATACATCGTATCATATTTTACTTTTTGTTTCAAGGGTTCAAGTTTAAGTTTTGATTTTTTGACTAGATTATTCATTATCGTTTTACTTAATATGGAAAAATAAAATATAAAATTTAGCACTCATATATTGACAATGCTAACATATACTAGTATAATGAAGACAGCACTTAGATGATTAGAGTGCTAAGAAGGTGATAAGATTGATTAATGAAAGACAAACCCATTTATTAAAATTGATTGTCGAGGATTATATCAAAACAGCCAAACCAGTTAGTTCTAAATCGTTATGTGAATTGATGAACTGTTCGAGTGCTACGATTCGCAATGAGATGAGTAATTTAGAAGAACTGGGATTATTAGAAAAAACGCATACGTCTTCGGGACGAGTACCAAGTGAAAAAGGATATCGCTATTATGTCGATTATATCATGAAGCCAAGTGAACTCACTGGGGAAGATATGTTAAAGCTACAAACGATTTTTCATAACAATTCCCTGGCGATTAGTGATACGATTAAGTTATCGATGCAGTTGGTTGCCGATATTACCAATTGTACGACGATTACCCTAGGCGCGGCTTCCCGAGAAAATCGTGTGAATCGGGTCATGGTTGAGCAACTGGATGATCAAAATATGATTGCTATCGTCATTACCGATAAGGGTCATGTCGAACACAAAAATATTCATTTTGCCGAACAAGTTGATCAAACTGAGATTAAGAAGACCGTTGATTTAATCAATAAACTAATTGTGGGAACACCAATTGATCAGGTTAGTGAACGGCTTGAGTATGAGGTGAAACCAGTAATTACGAAGGTAGTACGTCAGCACGAAGTGTTATATAATGCCTTTTATAATGCGTTTCATGATTTTGCCAAAGGTGAGGAAGTTCGGGTGACGAGTGCAAGTAATATGTTGAAACAGCCTGAATTTAATGATGCTGACAAAATTCGTGAGATTATTAGTAAATTTGATGATAAAAATATGGTAAGTAACATTAAAGAAGATGAAAATGGAATTAACATCTATATTGGGAGCGAAACAGAGTTTGACAACGATGTCAGTATTATTAAAACTCGTTATACTGTTAGTGGTGAAGAAGGAACCATTGCTCTTGTTGGACCCAAACGGATGGAATATGGCCGCGTCATTTCACTACTAGAATATATTAAAGATAATTTAGGATAGAATCCAAAAGGAGGATAAGATGGAAACAAAAACGGAAAATTGTACCTGTCATGATGATTGTACTTGCAAAAGCGCGTGTCAGTGTACGAGTGATAACAAATGTAGTATAGAATGTACTTGTGAGGAAGCATGCAATTGTGACCACACTGGTTGCTGCGAAACCGATACCGGAATGGAAGAATCAGAACCGGTAGACACGGATGAAGAAGGATCTTCCCCAAAATCGGAAAAGAAGAAAAAGGGAATGTTTAACAAGAAAGATAAGACGAGTGAAAAGGTGAAAGAATTAGAAGCCAAGATTCACGCGTTAGAGGAAAAAGCCCTTCGGGAAAAGGCCGAATTAATTAATTTTCGTCGGCGTAAAGAAGAAGAAACAAGTCGGAGGCTTAAGTATGCTAACGAAGATATTGTCAAGGAATTGTTACCGATTATCGATAACTTTGAGCGGGCAATTGATATGGATGATGACAACTTAGAAGATGAAGTATCCAAGTTTCTCGCTGGTTTTAAAATGATATATTGTAATTTTAACAACATTTTAGAAAAATACGGCGTGACTGAGATTAAAGCGATGAATGAAGTGTTTGATCCAACCGTTCATCAAGCTGTTATGACAGAACAAAGAGAAGGTGTTGAAGCTGGTATGGTAATCGAAGTATTACAGAAAGGGTATCAGTTGAAAGATAAAGTCATACGTCCTAGTATGGTAAAAGTAAGTGAATAATAAAGAGAAAAGGAAGGAAATGATAAATATGAGTAAAGTAATAGGAATTGATTTAGGAACAACGAATAGTTGTGTCAGTGTATTAGAAGGAGGAACTCCAACAGTAATTGCCAATCCTGAGGGAAATCGAACAACTCCATCGGTAGTAGCATTTAAAAATGACGAAATTATTGTCGGGGTTGCTGCGAAAAACCAAATGGTAACCAATAAAGATACCGTTGCTAGTGTTAAAAGACATATGGGAACAAATCATAAAGAGAAAGTAAATGGAAAAGAATATACGCCAGAAGAGATTAGTGCGATGATCCTAGGGGATTTAAAGAAAACAGCTGAAGCTTATCTAGGGGAAAAAGTAACTAAGGCGGTTATTACTGTTCCGGCATATTTCAATGATTCAGAGCGTCAAGCAACGAAGAATGCTGGTAAGATTGCTGGTTTAGAAGTAGAGAGAATTATCAATGAACCAACGGCTGCTGCTTTAGCATACGGACTTGATAAACAAGAACAACAAGAACAAATCTTAGTCTATGACCTTGGAGGAGGAACCTTTGACGTATCAATCCTAGAGTTAGGTGACGGTGTATTTGAAGTATTATCAACGAGTGGGGATAATAAACTTGGAGGAGACGACTTCGATCATCGTATCGTTGATTACTTAGTTGAAACGTTCAAGAAAGAAAATAGTGTTGATTTAAGTACTGATTCTATGGCAATGCAACGACTTAAAGATGCTGCTGAAAAAGCCAAGAAGGATTTAAGTGGAATGACATCAACTCAAATTTCATTACCATTTATCTCGCAAGGAGAAGCAGGACCACTTCACTTAGAGCTTAATTTAACGAGAGCAAAATTTGAAGACTTAATTCGTGACTTAGTAGAAAGTACCGTAAAACCAGTACGGGATGCTTTAAAAGAAGCTAAGTTAAGTGCTAGTGATATTGATAAAGTATTATTAGTAGGTGGTTCAACTCGTATTCCAATGGTTCAAGAACTTGTTAAAAAAGAACTTGGTAAAGAACCATCTAAAGGGGTTAATCCTGATGAAGTAGTTGCTATGGGAGCTGCAATTCAAGGTGGTGTATTAACTGGTGAGGTTGATGATATCGTTCTATTAGACGTAACTCCACTATCTCTTGGAATTGAAACACTTGGTGGGGTATCAACAGTCTTAATTCCTCGAAATACGACGATTCCAACAAGTAAGAGTCAAGTGTTCTCAACGGCTGCTGATAATCAACCAGCGGTTGATATTCACATCTTACAAGGAGAGCGTCCAATGGCCGCTGATAACAAAACGCTTGGTCGTTTCCAATTGACCAATATTCCAGCTGCACCACGTGGAGTACCACAAATTGAAGTTACCTTTGATATCGATGCCAACGGAATTGTTAATGTTAAAGCTAAGGATCTTGGAACCAATAAAGAACAATCAATTACGATTACTTCTTCTACTAATTTAAGTGATGAAGAAATTGATAAGATGATGAAGGAAGCGGAAGCGAATAAAGAAGCGGATGAAAAGCGAAAAGAAGAAGCAGATACGCGAAATGAAGCAGAACAAGCAGTTTTCCAAACTGAAAAATCATTAGCTGATCTTGGTGATAAAGTGGAAGCAGCTGAAAAAGAAAAAGCTGAAACGCAGATCAAAGAATTAAAAGAAGCCTTAGAGAAAGATGATATTGAGGCGATTAAAGCGAAGAAAGATGCGTTAAATGAAACGATGATGGCACTTGCTACTAAGGTATATGAAGAAGCAGCAAAGGCAGCTGAAGCTAGTAAGGAAACAGAAACATCAGCTGATGATAAAAAAGACGATAATGTCAAAGATGCTGAATTTGAAGAAAAATAATCGATAGAAGTGCTACTAAGTAGTACTTCTAACTTTGTATGTTGTAGCGTTAATAAAGGAGATATAAATGGAAAAAACGAGAGATCAAATCGAACCGCAGTACCAATGGGATTTAACAAAAATTTATCCTGATATGAAAGCATTTCGGCAGGAATATGATGAAGTAAAGCAGTTGATTAGCGAGTATCAGAAATATGAAGGGCATACAATGGACGATGCACAGACGTTTTATCAATCGGTGGTTGATGAATTAACAATTTCAGAAAAACTTGGTATCTTGTATACTTATACATCATTAAAAAGTGATGAAGATATTGCCAATAATCAAAATCAAGAATTGAAAAGTCGGGTTCAAAATTTATATGATTACGCTATGCGGACCATGTATTTTACGACGCCAGAATTATTAAAGGTTGACTATCAAGTAATTGAGCAATTCTATCAAGATGAACCACGATTGCTTGATTATGAGACCCTTATAAAAGAAAAATTTCGTTATCAGAAACATACATTATCGGATGCTGAAGAAAAATTGTTGTCGCAGTTATCGAAGGCATTCGGGAATGATGAGACAGTTTATAACTATTTAAAAGATTCTGATATGTCATTTGGCATGATTCATGATGAACAAGGATCGCTTGTTCCGTTAACAAATACGAATTTTAGTATCTATATTGGGTCACAAGATCGTGCCGTTCGTAAAGAAGCCTTTGAGACGTTATACGATTATTATCGGCAATTTCGAAATACCATTACGGCGACGTTTGATGGGACAATTAAGCAAAATGTAGCGATTGCGAAACTACGCCATTATAAATCGGCTTTTCTTGCTTCATTATATGCAGACGATATGGATCCCAAGGTATATGAGACGCTAGTTGCGACTGTTCATCAACATCTCGATGTTTTTCACCAATATTTAGCGCTTCGAAAAGAGGTATTACAGTTAGATGAGGTTCATCTTTATGATGTTTATGCAGATATGATTCCTGCAACTCAGAAAACATATTCTTTTTCAGAAGGAAAGGAATTGGTATTACAGTCACTTAGTATTCTTGGAGAAGACTATCTGACCAATTTAAAGCGGGCCTTTTTAGAACGTTGGATTGATATCTATCCTAATCAAAATAAACTGGGTGGCGCCTATTCTGGTGGAGCATATGGAACCAATCCGTATGTGTTATTAAACTATCAAGGGAAAATACATGATGTATCAACACTTGCTCATGAATTAGGGCATTCGATGCATAGCTTTTATACCCGTAACAATCAACCATATCAATATGGTGATTATCCAATCTTTGTTGCAGAGGTGGCGAGTACTGTGAACGAACTGTTATTTGCCAAATATATGTTACGACATAGTACCAGTAAAGATGAGAAGTTATCAATTTTAAATAGTCTATTAGAGTTATTCAAAGGAACGATTTATCGTCAGGTGATGTTTGCCGAATTTGAAAAATATGCCTATGATCTTATCGAGCAAGATGATGTTATTACAGCTGATAAATTATGTGGGACATATTATGATTTAAATAAACAGTATTTTGGTGATCAGGTGGTGGTCGATGAAGCAATTCAGTATGAATGGGAAAAGGTTCCCCATTTCTTTAGTCAGTTTTATGTCTATAAATATGCTACGGGATTATCAGCGGCCTGCAAGATTGTAACCGATATTGAAGCTGGAAAAGAAGGGGCACTTGAACGCTATTTAGAGATGCTAAAAAGTGGAAGTCGACAAAGTCCACTTGAAACCCTAAAAATAGCAGGTGTTGATATGCTCGATCCAACGGTTGTCGAGAGTGCGATCGCGATGTTCCAAGATACCATTGAAGAATTTAAAAAAGAAATGAATTCATAAAAAATAAGGGAAGTGATGTTATGAATAAAAAAGATTATTATGAAGTCCTTGGTGTTAGCAAGGGTGCTTCTGATAAAGAGATAAAAAGTGCTTTTCGGAAACTAGCGAAGAAGTATCATCCTGATGTTTCGAAAGAGGACAATGCTGCCGAAAAATTTAAAGAGGCCCAAGAAGCATATGCGGTATTAAGTGATCCAGAAAAACGTCGCCAATATGATCAGTTTGGTCATGCGGCTTTCCAAGGAGGAGCTGGTGGTGCTGGAGGATTTGATTTCTCTGACTTCGACTTCTCTGATATTTTTGGTGATATCTTTGGTGGCGGATTTGGTTTTAACTTTGGTGGTGGTAATTCCCGAGCTGGCAATCGACCACGTAAGGGAAATGACACCTTAATTCGAATGAATTTAACCTTTGAAGAAGCGGTCTTTGGTTGTGAAAAAGAGCTTGACTTAAATGTGATGGAAGATTGTCAGGAATGCCATGGAAAAGGGGGACATGGGGAAACTACCTGTCCTACTTGTCATGGTAGTGGAACGGTGACCAGCGAACAACATACGATGTTTGGAACGTTTATGAGTAAGAGTGCTTGTTCTACTTGTGGGGGAACTGGCCATACGTTTGAAGAGACCTGCCGTCATTGTCACGGCAAAGGAAAAGAACGCGTTCATAAAACACTGGCTGTGAAAGTACCGGCCGGTGTTGATACTGGAAACCAACTGCGTATTCCTGGAAAAGGAGAAGCTGGTAGTAACGGCGGACCAAATGGTGATGTATATCTTGAGTTCCGAGTAGCAGAGCATAAGTTCTTTATCCGTGATGAGAATGATATCTATTTGCGAGTACCGATTACGATTACAGAAGCTGCTTTGGGATGTAAAAAAGAGATTCCAACCCTTCATGGAAATGTCAGATTGACGATTCCAGCGGGCAGTGATACCAATGATAAACATCGGTTAAAAGGAAAAGGAATCAAAGATGTCAATACCAAACGATCAGGGGATATGTATGTTCTAATTAACGTTATTACACCAAAGAAATTATCGCGTGAACAAAAGAAGTTACTCGATAAGCTAGCAAGTACGAAATTAAACGAAGCGAGTGAATTTAAACAATTTGATCAATTTGTAATTGAAAACGATGAGCGATCATAAGCCCATCGTTTTTGGATATAAGAGAGGATTTGTTATAAAAAAACACCCATTAGGGTGAATAAAGTTATTTCGCCTTTTTAATCATTCATAAATAAATTGTTCGAATAGAAGATTGGCTCACAGGTCAGATTGATTTTAAGTTGTCGTAGGGCATTTAGGTCGCCATTATAGACCATGAATGAGGCATGGGCCTCACAGCCTTTCAATTGTTTAAGGTTACAAAGGGCTTTTTCGATAATAGGGTTGGTAACCGAACAGATGCTGAGGGCAATCAGTACTTCTTGTAAGCTAAGGGATTGTGACATTTGCCCGATGTTTGGTTTTAAATTTAGGATTGGTTCTAGTACACTAGGTGACAGCAAGAAGACTTCATCGGGAATATTGGTTAACGCTTTAATCGCATTGAGAATAAGACTACTAGCGGGACTTAAGAGGTCGGTTTTCTTTCCGGTTACAATCTGGCCATTCGGTAGTGCTAAGGCAATTACTGGTAGGTCCTCACATTTACTTTTTTCATTGGCAACGGAAATTATTGGGCGCTCCTGTTTGGGATCAATTTCTAGTTCGTTCATCAACACTTTAATGCGACGAGCTGTTTCCTTTTCACCATTTCCTGTTTTCGCATCACAGATTGCTTTATAGTAGCGTCTTATAATTTCCTGTTTACTAGCTTTTATAACTAGTTCATCATCATCGATACAAGAACCAATCATATTGACCCCCATATCAGTAGGGGAATGATAGATGTCGGTACCGGTAATTTTATAGAGAATGGCTTTTAAAACGGGAAAGACTTCAAGATCACGATTATAGTTCACCGCTGGAATACCATAGGTATCTAAATGAAACGAATCGATCATGTTAACATCTTTTAAGTCAGCAGTTGCAGCTTCATAGGCGACATTTAACGGATGTTTTAAAGGAATGTCCCATACAGGAAAGGTCTCATACTTGGCGTATCCTGCTTTGATACCATGTCTATGTTCGTGATAGAGTTGTGATAGACAAGTAGCGAGTTTACCACTAGCAGGCCCTGGAGCGGTTACGACAACGAGAGGCTTAGTCGTTTCAATATAGGCACTAGCTCCATATCCTTCATTACTAACGATGACATCAACATCGGTTGGATATCCCTTGGTTGGGGTATGGATATAGGTTTTAACATTTCTTCGTTCTAATTGTTCTTTAAATTTTGTAGCTCCTGGTTGACCTTGATAAAGGGTGATTACAACACTATTGACTTCTAAACCAAGACCCTTAAAAGCATCGATTAATCGTAGAACTTCCATATCATAGGTAATTCCATAATCAGCACGCATTTTCTTTCGTTCAATATCACCAGCATTAATACATATGACAATTTCTGTAATATCTTTTAATTCAGCTAGCATTTTAATCTTTGAATCGGGTTCGAATCCTGGTAAGACGCGACTAGCGTGGTAATCATCGAATAATTTACCTCCAAATTCTAGATACAATTTATCAAATTGTTTAATTTTTTCTTTAATTTTTTTACTTTGTTTGGCAACATATTGTTTGTTATTAAATCCTTTTTTCATTTTCTACTCCCTATTATTATTACCATTTAATCATATCATAATATTTGATAATTGTTAATGAAAATTTGTAAGAATACGATGAAATATCCCAATATAATCATATAATAGAATTGACACTATAAAGTGATTTTATGTATAATATAGAAGAAAAAGGAGAATGAACTATGTTAGATGAAATATTATTAACTGCCGAGGCGAAGATGGAGCAAGCACTAGCGAATCTGGAAAAACGGCTTACCAATATTCGAGCAGGGCGGGCCAATCCAGCTATTTTAAGTGGGGTATCTGTAGAATACTATGGGGCACCAACTCCGTTACAACAATTAGCTACGATCTCAATTCCTGAGGCTCGCCAATTACAGATCAAGCCATTTGATAAATCTTGTTTAGGAGCGATTGAAAAAGCTATTTTTGAAGCCAATCTTGGTCTTACCCCTAATAACAATGGTGAAGTGATTATCTTAAACATTCCTGCTTTGACTGAGGAAACAAGAAGAGATTATGTGAAACAAGCGAAAGGAATTGCGGAGGATTGTCGCATTGCTTTACGGAATGTTCGTCAGGATGCGAATAATGAAATTAAGAAATCAGAGATGCCTGAAGATGAGAAGAAGGCTGGGAATGATGATGTTCAAGATTTAATTAGCAAGTATAATCGCGTCGTTGATGAAACGTTAAAAAGAAAAGAAAACGAATTGATGAGTGTTTAGTCAATTCATTTTTTGTTTATTGAACAATAATTAAAAAGAAAGTAGGAAGAATGAAACAGGTAATCGAAGCAAATAAGATTTCAATCATCGAGGGAGATGTCGCTATTGCCTATGTGACATTTGTGAATTTTCAGGAAGATGTCGTTGTGATTGATCACACTTATGTCAGCCCAGCCTATCGAGGTCATGGTTTAGGTAGGCGTTTGATGGAAACACTTGTAACCGTATTAGAGACGAGAAAATTAACTTGTGTAGCAACTTGTTCTTATGCGAGAGCATGGTTCGAGCGCCATCCCGAGAAGCAATATTTATTGAAGCAGAAATAAGGGTTAAAAAAAATCTACGGTGGTAGATTTTTTTAATTGCTATAACGGTCAAAGATAAGAATAACTGTAGCTCCAAATAAGAAGCAGACGATGGAACTAATTATAATAGGAACAGTGTAAGCGACATCAGGGATAATGACAATGGCGCTCATGATAATAAGGCCTAAGATAAAGCTCATCGTATTACGTTTATAGTGTTTTAAAAGATAATTGGTAATCATTGCGCTCGTGATGATTCCTAATCCAACCCCAATGGCAATAAATATTAAAGCGACAAGGATCATGGGCTCGAAGCTTGTTACATGGGCAACATATCCCTTAAATAAATGGTAGTATCCAAGAACTAGGAGTACCATTGAACCACTTACTCCAGGAAACATCATACTGGCGCCACCTATGGCTCCAATTCCAACTAAGGTTAGACAAAATCCAAAATTCATATTCTTAGAAACGAGTTCTTCCAGGGGAACGATGTTTCCACTTTCACCAGGTGAAAAGTAAGAAAGACCAGCGATTAATAATAACCCAATTGCTAAAAATAACCAGTTGATGCCTTCACCATTCATTTCTTTTCGTTTTAACATCGGAACGGATAATAAGATTAAACCGATAAACCAATATAATGTTTGAACTTCAAATTTAACAAATAGAACTTCCAATATTTTAGCAAATCCGATCAAACCAATGGCTGCTCCTAATAAAAATTGAGCGATAAAGATAGCATCGTTTTTTTTGTTTTTTAATTTGATCTTTAAATTAAAAATATTACTAATACTTTCCATTAATTGATCAAATAGTCCGAGTAGAACAATGAAAGTTCCCCCGCTGACTCCAGGAATAATGTTGGCAATTCCAACGGCTATTCCTCCAATGATATTTTTTAACATATATTTCCTCCAATCATACAACGTTCATTATAGCAAATTTTGACAGTTCTTACAACATTTATATTCATCTGATAAAAACAGAATATTTGTGTTTTTTCGCGATTTACTTTCCCTAATAGCTGTGCTATACTGAGAGCATAGGGTAGGTGGTGAAGCGAGCAAATTAGGGTTGTGAATCATTAATAGTAATATGAAAGGAAATGAATAATTATGAATAAAAAGTGGAAAAAAATGATTGGATTCATGGCCATCATGATGGCTATTGTACCAATGATGTATGTATGTGCTAAAGAAGATGTGGTCGAGGTTGCGAGTGAAGAGCAATTACAGAGTGCATTAGCAAATGGTGGTAATATTGTTTTAACAAATGATATTGAGATAACGACACCATTATATGCATCGAAAGAAATACATCTTGATGGGGCTGGATTTACTATTCGCGCAACTGACGCATTTGTAAATGATGGTGGAAATGGAAGTATTTTAGCGGCAATGAATGGTGCAGAAGTTATCTTGGAAAATATTAAGTTTGATCAAGCTAAAAAATATGGTGTTCAAGCTTACGATGGAGGAATTGTAGCACTTGTCGGTGTTACAATTACCAATTCGGGTTATGGTGCTGTTTTAATTAATGGTGGAGGCTTGGTCGTATTTGATCTTACTATGGAGAATAATGCGTATGGAATTGAGTTTGGAAAAGGTGCTTTTGTAACCAATGAACCAGCCATGGTAATGAGTGGAACAATTCGTGGAAACCAAGTAGATCCATTTGTTCTTGCAACCAATGACAATTTAGGTGAAGTTGTAGTTGCGAATATGAAAGATTCGGAGATGAAACTTGCAGTTGATGGGAAAAAGTTAGTCTTGAAGAACACGGATGGAACAGTCGTAGCAACTTCAAATGAAGCAAATAGTGGGGTAGTTGTGAAAGAAGAAGAAATGGAAGAAGTAGTTCCAACGCCAACCCCAACACCTGATACAACCCCATCAGCAAAACCTGATACAACAATAAATGAAAACCCTAATACGAACGATAATATTACAACCTATTTTGGATTCGCAATTGCTGGAGTTGGTGCCCTCGCCCTTAGTTCGAAAAAAGTGTTACGAGCGAAGTAACATTAAAAAAATATCATTCCTAGTGAATGGTATTTTTTTGTGGTTTTTAATTGCGTTAATTTAAGGAAAAATTTGGATGGAAAGGCAAAATATTTAATAAAAAGATAGGTGTTCTACGATGAACTTCATTTTGCTATATTGCATAAGTCAAGTAAAAGTAGACAATATAATCGAAAAATAGGGGGGGATAGG
>CAJTRV010000040.1 GCA_910578855.1 uncultured Bacilli bacterium | reverse complement strand
CCCTAGTGAACTAAATGGGCATACGATTACAAAGATAGGGTCATCTGCTTTTTATTTAAAAGGATTAAATAGTGTTCATATCGGAAATACGATTATAGAAATAGCTTCTAGCGCCTTTAGTCGTAATAATTTACGGGAGATTCATATTCCTAATTCCGTGAAAACGATTGGGGATCGTGCATTTGAGACGAACTCGATCACCAGTCTTGAATTATCCAATGGTATAACAACGATTGGCGGTATTGCGTTTGGTGGTAATCAATTAAAAACGTTGATTTTACCAGATTCTTTAAAGACGATAGGTTCTGGGGCTTTTGGTGGTAATCAGCTAACGGAGATTGAAATTCCTTCTAGTGTTACTAGTATTGGCGAAAATGCGTTTACAAGTAATCAAATGCCAGATGAGGGGGCATTCATTTACAATCGAAATAGCGACGGCACGGAAAACAAGAAAAGTTTAAATAGTTATGCGGGTGCCAACCGAAGTGATGTTGTGATTCCAAGTGGGGTAGAAGTAATTGGTTCGAAAGCGTTTAATGGTGTGGGATTAAAGTCTGTTATCTTACCAGAGGGACTTAAGAGAATAAATATAATGGCTTTTCAAAATAATGCCTTAACAGAAATTACGATTCCGGCAAGTGTTACATTATTAAGTAACGCTTTTGGTAATAATAAAAACTTATCAAGCGTAACATTCATGGGGAATGTTCCTGTTCTTGAACGTTCTGGGACATTTGCGAATACTGGACTAGGGCGACCAAATACAATCAAGGTACCAATAGGAACTCTAGCACAATATAAAAATATTTCAAGTCAAACGTGGTTTGGCAGTGATAATGAAAGTTTATTAGATGCCTTTTATGAATAAAATAGAAAACACCGTGATTGGTGTTTTCTGTCTATCTTTCTTGCTTTACCAGGAATAATTATAGTATAATAGTGCTTAGGTTGAAGGTGTATAAATATGACATTAAAAAAATATTTGAAGGAGTTGTTACAGTCTTTAACAGGAACTGTGATATTAATCGGAATAAAAGATCAAACGTTATTAACGATGATGAAAGAAAGTAAACAGATTAAGCAGTGCTATTTCTTGAATGCAAATTCTAAAGAAGCACAGAAGAAGGCTCGTTGGAGTTTACGACGTCATGCAAATATTCCGATTAGTAAATTTCGAAAACGCTTTAAGAAGAAACGGATTGATACGATTGTCTGTGATGTACGAGAGATGCAGAATTTGTTTTCGATATTTGTTAAAGATAGTGTTTATATCTGTAAGGGAAAAATTTATTATTATGGAAGTAAGCGGAATTTAGATATTCCCATGTTGAAAGCGCGATATAGTCGCTACCAGGTGACATTTGAGGAACTTGATTTGAAAGATTCCCATGTCTTTGTTGTCGATGTCAGTAAAGCTAAGTACCGGTATCACCGAGAACTTTGGTATAAAGTAAAAGATATTTTACATCAGGCTAGTGAGCTAGCCAGTGATTTTTTAGTCAATTAAGAGAAGAGTGATGATATGTATTTAAAAAGAATTGTAGCCCATGGATTCAAGTCGTTTGCCGATAAGATGAACATTGAGTTTACTGATGGAATTTCGGGAATTGTCGGACCCAATGGAAGTGGGAAAAGTAATGTTGTCGATGCCGTTCGTTGGGTATTAGGCGAACAGTCAGTCAAGTCACTTCGAGGCGATGGAACAATGACCGATGTCATTTTCTCAGGGAGCCATTCAAGAAAAGCTAGTAATATGGCTAGTATTACCTTAGTATTTGATAATCAGGATCACTATTTACCAGTGGATTTTACCGAAGTAGCGATCAAACGTCAGGTATATAAAGACGGAACCCAAGAGTATTATTTTAATGGCGAAAAATGTCGGTTAAAAGATATTACGAATCTCTTACTTGATACAGGAATCGCTAAGGAGAGTTTTAATATTATCTCTCAAGGTCGCGTTGATGAAATGATAAGTAGTAAACCGAGTGAGCGGCGGGTTATATTTGAGGAGGCTGCCGGGGTTTTAAAATATAAGAAGCGAAAAGAAGATGCCTTACGAAAATTAGAACGAACACATGAAAACATGGACCGAGTAGAAGATATTATAAATGAGCTAGAAGTGCAAGTGGAACCACTTTTAAAGCAGCGAGATCAAGCATTACAATACCAAGAAAAACAGGCTATGTTAGAGCGAATTGAAGTGGCATTAATTACCCATGATATTACTTCCATGAATGCCGCATATCAGTTAGAAAAGGAAAAGATTCAATCATTAAATGAAGAGATCTTGCATCTTACATCTTTGAATACCAATAGCGAAGCTGTGATTAGTAAGTATAAACTATCGATCAGTAAACGACAGGAACAGTTGAATCAGTTATCAAAACAATTACTTGATAAGACTAGTGAGGTTGCTAAAATAAATGGCCAGAAACAAATTATTTTAGAACGAAAAAAATATCAAGTTGCCGATGTAAAGCTTCATCAAAATATCGTTCAGTTAAAAGAAGAACAATTACAATTGGCAAATGATCTCGATAAAATGAAGCGGACATTGGTTGCATTAGAAGAAGAGCGCGAGACATTGCAGTCACAAATTGTACTAGAACAAAATCAATTGACCAATGGCAAACAAAAACGTGAAGCATTGGAACAGAAATTGCACCAGATTCTACGCCAAGATATGGTATTGGATCAGACAATTGCAAACTTAAGAGATGCGATCGATCATCATAGTACTTTGCCAAATGCTGTTAAACAAGTGTTACAAAATCCGAAACTAACCGGAATTCACGACGCAATTGGGAATTTAATCGAAGTAGAAGAACGCTACAGTAAGGCAATCTCTATTGCGCTAGGTGGGGCGAGTAGTTATGTTGTAGTTGACCAAAAAGAACATGCCGAGGATGCGATTCGCTATCTTAAGGAACAAAAATTAGGACGGGCAACGTTTCTTCCCATTCCGATTATTAAGGGGCGTTATTTAGATGCTGCTACTTATGAGACTGTGAAATCTGTCCCAGGATTTGTTGATGTTGCGAGTAATTTAGTAAAAACCAATCCAATCTATCATCAGATTATACATCACCACTTAGGAAATATTCTTGTGGTTGATAAGTTAGATACGGCGAGTCGCCTTAGTCAAATGATCCGCCATACAAGAAAGATTGTTACGCTTGATGGCGATGTTGTCAATATTGGGGGATCACTAACAGGGGGGTCGACTCGTCACATGCGAAGTGTGATTCAAGATAAATATGATCTTGAACATGCCCTTCAAAAACAGGCGCGATTGGTAGGGGATCGTCAATCATTAGAAGATCAAATGAATCAGCTTGACTTTGAATTAAAGGGAATGGAAGATAAACTCTATCTACTTCAAAAAGAAGATCAGTTGAAGCGCGATACCCATAGTCGGCATCAGCAACAGATTAAGGAACTTGAAGAACGCCAGGAACAAGTAAATAGCGAAATCCAAGGAACCAATCATTTACTTACGAATAGTCTTGGTGCTGAAGAAGAAGCCATTTTAGAATTGTTTTATCAAACGACCAATCTGAAGAATCAACTTGAGGAACAAATCGCCGTTTGTACCAAGGAAAAGGATGCCCTTACATTAGAACTTGATGAGTATGAATTTCGTTTGCGTCGCGAAAATAGTGCTGTTAATAGTAAGAATAAAGAATTGAAAGCATTAGAAATTGCTGTAGGGCGCAAAGATGTGAAATTGGATCACTTGTTAAATACATTAAATGAATCTTATAATATTACGTATGAACGGGCCCTAACAGCGTATCCATTAGAGTTAGAAGTAGAAGAGGCGCGAATGAAGGTAGGAACTTTAAAAAGAGACATTCGTGAGCTAGGGGTTGTTAATTTAGGGGCTATTGAAGAATATGATCGCATTCGTGGTCGCTATGACTTTTTATTACAACAACGTGAAGATTTAACTAAGGCAGAAGATACGTTACTAGAGATTATTCAAGAAATGGATACTGTCATGGAGCAAGAATTTAAAACGACATTTGATATTATCAATGAACATTTTGCGGCAACGTTCCGAGAATTATTTCATGGGGGAACGGGAGCTTTAACACTAACGGATCCGGATCATCTACTCGAAACAGGAATTGAAATTGTCGCTAGTCCGCCTGGTAAAAAGTTATCCAGTATTTCCCTATTATCAGGTGGTGAAAAAACATTCACAGCAATTAGTTTACTATTTGCGATTTTAAAGTCACGGCCTGTTCCATTCTGTATCTTAGATGAAGTGGAAGCAGCGCTTGATGAAGTCAATGTTGATCGCTTTGGTGAATATTTGACGAAGATGAAGAAGACAACCCAATTTATCTTAATTACCCATAAGAAGAAGACAATGGAGTATGCTGATGTTTTATATGGAATTACGATGCAAGAATCAGGGGTTAGTAAACTTGTAAGTGTTAAATTAGATGAGATTGCTGAATAAATAGTTTGATCTTAAGATGGATCAAACTGTTTTTTGTTCACACATTCTTAGTCCAAGTTTTTCCATTTTATCATATTGGCGACAATTATATAAAGGTGGACATTTTCACAAGTTAATACTTAAGACATTATCAAAAAAATGCATAAAATTGACAAAATGAAAAAATAGTATATAATAGACCAATATAAAAAAGGAGAAGGGTTATATGAAAAAAAATGTGATTAATAAAAATAGACTGACAAAATTAAAAAAGGGATTCTCTATTGCCGGAATGACTAGTATTTTAGTATTAACTGGCTGTTCAAATAGTGAGGTAAGATGTGAACCAGAACATGGATCTATGAAGATAATGGAAAAAGAAATAGATGGGATCTTAGAATCAGTTGAGCAAGTAAGAGAATTTGCTACTTCTAATCATGAAAAAAGAATTTTGGCTAAAATAGTTGATGAAAATAAAATGTTTTTAACAACCGAAACGAGAAATCGTGTATCTGGATATTATGACAATATAGTGAATTTATATGAGGTGATTTTAAAGAATGAGAATTATGAAGTTCTCCAAGACATTGAGACCTATCATTTAACAGATGATTATTCTGATTGTTTTTTAGGAACCTATACAAAATATAATAATTATTCAGAAATGGAAGAATCTTTTACTTCTGTTTTAGATAAAAACGGAAATGTATTATATACAGTGAAAGGTTTTCTTAATTTAGAATATAATAATGCTAACATAGGATTGATATGTTTCAGACAATATGATAATTCTATTTCACCAAAAAATATTTTCTATAATCTAAAACAACAACGAACTACAGTTCCATTTTATAGTTCAAAAATTTATAGTTATGGTGATGTTGAAAATGCCGAGATTAAGTCAGTAATTGATGTTTGCACTGGTGATTTTGATTATTATTATGATAGTGATTTGAATTTAATTGATATAAAACCACTTCAACATGGATCTTCGTTTGAAGAAAATAACGGATATTCTTATGCTGCAAAGATATTTTTTAACTACTATGGAAATCCAGTGTTTTTACCTGAATATCAGGAATTTGATTATGTCAATCATGAACTTGTTAAGGGAACACAAAGGTGATATTAATAAAGTGTGTAAGTAAAAACTACACACTTTATTTTATACGCTTAATTTTTTATCTTTCTTCCAAGTCTGGTAAGTATTTATTGATCCAACTTTTTACTACACTTTCATCAATGCATAAATTACCGTCCCCAGTTCCTAAATTATGATTAATCTTTCTAGTACCGTGAAAATCACTGCCGCCACTCATATACAGTCCCTTTTCTTCACACACTTTTACCAAATAATCTGATTGTTCTTTTGT
Source organism: uncultured Bacilli bacterium (assembly GCA_910578855.1). Classification (GTDB taxonomy): domain Bacteria; phylum Bacillota_I; class Bacilli_A; order RF39; family UBA660; genus MGBC107952. The sequence goes on along the minus strand of CAJTRV010000040.1, from coordinate 6,008 downwards.
AAAAGTTGTATAGAAACATTCTAATCCATCTAATTCATAATTGTTTATTATTTTTAATAATTCATTTGAAATATTAGGAGAATATGCAAAGGTATGTGCTAAAAATGCGATGCCACCTGACTGATGTATCATTTCTATTGCTTTTTCTAAACTAGGAAACAATGATGATTCATCAACATATAATGGACTTTTAGGGTTGTACACCTCATTTCTAGCAAAACCACTAGCTGTATTTATTGATTCCTGATTTAGAAAAAACTTATTATTTTGGGGATATTTTTTTATCTCATTAGCAAAAGCTGATCTAGAGGATTCTATTTTTGGATTAAATCGAATATTATTTTCATCAAAAATAACCCCAATTTTTTTGTATTGATTTTTTATTAATTCATATTCTCTTAATTGCTTTTCTTTAAAAGTTAATACGTTATTATTTAAAAATTGCTGCATTATTTCTAAATCAAAGCCATATCCCAATACTTCTATTGTTTCTCCATTATAAGTTGTAGTTATTTCAATTCCAGATATTATTTCACCGTCAAACTTCTCTCTGATATTAGGGTCTTGTAATTCAAAATGTGCTTGTATAGTATTATGATCTGTTATTGATAATAAACTTAATCCAATCTTTTGGGCTTCAATTAGAAGTTCCTTAACACTACAACTACCATCAGAATATGTAGTATGGGAATGTATATCAATCATAATGACACCTTCTTTCAAATTAATTATATCACTAAATCACTTTGCTTTTTTACCCAATTAAGCAAATAGAAAATATTTGATATAATTAGTTTATTTAAATCTATATAAATTATAATTGTATTTATATAATTTGTATTTTCTACATTCACCCTGTAGTTGTCTACTTTTAGTAATTACTACATAAAAAACGGTAAGTTAAGTATTTAATTTATTGGTGCATTTTATGAATCGTAATGGTAATATAATATATTGAAATTATATCATGATAAAAGAATGCTTTTTTGAAACTTACTATCTTTTCTTTGGACTAGAAAACTCGGTGAAATTATGATATCATGAATAATGGAAAAGAGGTATTCGATGTTAAAAGTAAATAATGTAAGTTTAAAATTTGGAAAAAGAGTATTATTTGAACAAGTTAATATTGAGTTTCAAGATGGCAATTGCTATGGATTAATCGGTGCCAATGGAGCGGGGAAGTCAACATTTTTAAAAATATTAAGTGGTGATATTGAAGCGACCACCGGGAATATTATTACCCCGAATAAAGAACGAATTTCGGTATTAAAACAAGATCACAATGAGTTTGATGCGTATCCTGTATTAGAAACAGTTATTATGGGGGATAGTGAATTATATCGTATTAAAGAGGAAAAAGATGCGATTTACATGAAGGCAGATTTTACCGAAGAAGATGGAATCCGCGCTGGAGAGTTAGAAGCTGAATTTGAGGCCAAAAATGGTTGGCAAGCAGAAAGTGATGCGGCGATTTTGTTATCAGGATTGGGATTAGATGTTTCGCTTCATGATGTAATGATGAAAGAGTTAGCTGATACCGATAAGGTAAAAGTATTACTTGCTAGAGCATTATTTGGAAATCCTGATATTCTGTTACTGGATGAACCTACCAATGGACTTGATTTAAACAGTAAGATGTGGCTAGAAGAATTTTTAATTAATTTTAAGAATACGGTAATTGTTGTATCTCATGATCGGCATTTCCTAAATAAAGTATGTACACATATGGTCGATATTGATTATCATAAATTAACGCTTTTCGTGGGGAACTACGATTTCTGGTTTGAGTCTAGTGAATTAATTCAAAAGCAGATGCGGGATTCCAATAAACGAAAAGAAGAGAAGATCAAAGAGTTACAGAACTTTATCGATCGTTTTAAGGCCAATGCGAGTAAATCAAAGCAGGCAACTTCTCGTAAGAAATCACTGGATAAAATCAAACTTGATGAGATCATCCCATCAAGTCGTAAATATCCATTTATCAATTTTGAGCCCGAAGTAATTCTTGGTAAAGATATTTTGATTCTTGAAAATATCAATAAAACAATTGATGGGAAAGTTATTTTAAAAGATTTTAATTTAACGGTTCGTTTGGAAGATAAGATTGCCTTTATTGGTGATAACGAGCTGGCGAAGACGACGTTGTTTCAAATTATTACGGGGGAAATAGATGCGGATAGTGGAAAAGTTCATGTTGGAAAGAATGTCCGTTTTGGTTATTTTCCAAAGGATCATAGTCAGTATTTTACTACTGATGTTAATTTAGTTGAGTGGCTTCGAGATTATTCGGAGCAAAAGGAAGATACCTTTGTTCGAGGTTTCTTAGGACGAATGTTATTTAGTGGAGAAGAATCGTTGAAGTCGGTAACGGTATTATCGGGTGGCGAAAAGGTTCGGAGTATGATGGCTAAAATTATGTTGGAGCATCCTAATTTTCTCGTTATGGATGAGCCAACCAATCACTTAGATATTGAATCGATTATGTCACTAAATAAAGGTTTTGAAAAATTCCAAGGGCCTATTTTAATGTCTTCTTTAGATCAAGAATTAACAGAGACTGTTGCCAATCGCCTAATTGATCTTCATCATGACGGAACCTATGAAGATCGGCAAATGACCTATCAACAATATATTGAAGAAGTGATCAATGGAATCCGTTAGTATCAAAATTGAACATTATATAGAGTGTATAAACCAAAAAGGGGCAACGCCCTTTTTAGAAGGGCAGATGATTGATCAGGTTGCAAGTGCGTTAGAGAAAAGAGGTATTTCATATCAGGTATATGAATTATTTGAGGGTTGTGAGAAAAAGATTTTTTATACGGATCTTATACCTGACTTGGTTTGTTATCAAATCAAAAGCGCGCGACCACTACGTCATCAAGAAATTCTTGGTAGCTTATTTGCTCATCAAATTGAACGTAATGTCTTTGGGGATATTGTCATCTTTAATGAACAAAGTTATATAACTTTTCTTGGCCATATGAGATCTTATTGTTTGGCGCATATTACAATGATCGGAACTACTCCTGTTGCGTTAATTGAGGTACCGCTTACATTACTTGCAGGGTATCAATATCAATATGTAACCAACTTTTATATTGTGCCTAGTGTAAGGCTTGATAATGTCGTTGCTAAGATTATGAATACAGGTCGAGGGCAAGCACAGGCCAAGCTAAAAGCAGGTGATATTCGAATGAACTATGAAGTGGTAACCAAAGCAAGTAGTACGTTACAACGAGGTGATATCTTATCGATTCGGCGGGTTGGAAAGTTTCGCTACCAAGGAATTATTAAAATGACCAAAAAAGATCGTTATCAAATTCAGATTGATCAATTCATATAAATAAAAAAACGCTTTTGGCGTTTTTTTAGTAAGTTACAAATTTATCGATGTCGTATGTTTTTCCATTGATTTTAATATAGATATAGTATTTTCCTTTCATTCTTTCATCATTGATATACTTTGTAACATGGATTCCTTCTTTTTGTTCTTGTTCATTAAAGACATCAATACACATTGCAGTATATGGTTTCTTTGAAATGATAAGAGGGTATGTTTTTTTATCTACTAAGTTATCAAAGATGATTTCCACTTTATCCTCTTTTTTAAATGTTCCACTAATGGCTAGTCGATCAGGTTCCTTGGTAATTTCAATTTTATGATCTTGATAAGCTTGATCTATTCGTTTTGGAAAGAGAATGAAATGATTCTTTCCCGTTGCTTCTGTTTTACCTAGACTACCAAGACGTGTTCCTTTTCCAGGTTTAAAGATGTTATTGGCATATAAGCTCATTTTTTCTGTTCGATAGTTGTTCGTTGGTAGTTCCATATGAAAGATTTCTTCGTCATCTTTTATTTCCACTGTAATACTATTTAATGTTACATCTTTGTTAAAACTAGCAGGTGTATTATTTGGTTTTCCTTTGGTAGAACTAATTCCTCCGGAATGAATGATATAATGGTTATTATCAAGCGCATCGACATCAGAGATATAAGGAGAGTAGAATTTGCTACCAAGCTCTTTTCCATACTCCCATACTTGCTTGATGGTTTTGTTATCGGTATTAATATCGTAGATGACACCACGACTAAAGTTATCTTCGGCTTTGCGATAGTTTTCTTTTTTCTTGGAACGGTTGTTTCCGTTGTCAAATAAGAAGACATTGCCATTTGGTAGGATCATTGCTGCATGTTGGGCATATTGCCAGTCGAATTCTTTGTCATCATCTACTTTGAAGAAATATTGTTGATATTGTTTTTCCCAACCTTCAGGGTCTCCTAAGATCCAATTGATTTCTTCAGTATCATAATTGATATTTACAACAGCATCTTGATGGCGTCCTGATAGGGTAATAGAATTGGTTGTTTCATCATACCAAACCGCATTGTTGTGAAACCAATCATATTCGGTCCAGTTTTCACTTTTGCCTTGATCAGTTGGTAAGATATTCTTTAAATCAATTTGTTTGACGATATCTCCAGTTTTACGGTCAATTTCGACAATGTAGTCTTCGACTGTCCCATTTCCACTGATAAAGTCATCACTAGCGACTAATAAGTTACCATTTGGCATTTCATAAGCATCATGATGATATCCTCCAGGAAGAGAATATTCATAGTAGATTTTTCCAGTTAGATCCATTTCTACTAAGCCAGTTGTATAATAAGGAGGATTGATTAAGCGATTGCTACTAAGTAGGAGATTTCCATTTTCAAGGCGCTTAATATCCCAAACAAAGTTTTCTGTTAAGTACCATCTAACATCACCATTATGATCATATGCACAGGTATAACCCGTACTAGCAGGCGTAAAGAAGTAGAGGTCATTATTTAATTCTTCTGTCTTAGCCTCAACTTTAGTTGGTAAGACGAGGTCTTTTGGTAAGGCACTGGTTTTAATTGTCAGTGTTTTTTCTTGTTTATTGATTTTAATTGTTACTTTATTTTCCTTATCAGCATATAATCCATAAATTGGTAGAATATGTTTTTTGGCTGGGGTAAAAGTATGCGTAAAAGTAGATTGTTCGTCTTTTCCTTCAATCGTAATCATTGGTGCTGTAAGATCCTTAGTTTCAAAGATGACAAGTGCCGTTAGAGGCGAGATGCCATAAGGATTTACGACAACCTTAGGATTATCGATTGTATAGTCTGTTTTTTCTAAGAATTTCTCTTCAGCTTTATTCTGAGTGATAAGAATATCACTGGTTTTTTTGACTGGTTTTGCTTTGTCTACTTTATAATAGATAAAGATTGAAGCAGCACAAGCAATGATAATAAGCATGATAAATTTTTGATATGTTTTCATATGTCCTCCTAAATTAATCTCATTTCGTGTTCTGAATAGAACGGATGATCAGAATCGATGCGATCAAAGAATAAGATTCCATCTAAGTGATCAATCTCGTGTTGAAAGGCAATGGCAAGTTCTTCCCGTGCCCGCACGCGAATCTTATTTCCTTGCTCATCATAACCTTCGACAGTTACTCTAGCATGTCTTGGAACATGGCCATCGACATCGCGATTGACACTAAGACACCCTTCACCAGCTTCAGCGGCAATGATTTCCGCTGATTCAGTAACAATCTTGGGATTAATAAAAACGTAATTATCAAAGACACCTTCTTCAACTTCGTGAACAATGATAATGATGCGCTTATTGAGCCCCAACTGAGGGAAAGCAAGTCCCATTCCTGGCCGTAGATCATATTTTTTTTCATATTCTTCGATTTGACTATAAGTCAAATGATCAACGGCACGGCTAATTAATTTTTTATCTTCCTTTGATAAGGGAAACGTTGCCTCAATACTCTTTTTTCGTAAACGAGGGTCCCTTTCATCTAGTATATCCAATTTTTTAAACATCATAATCAACTCCATTTAATATTTTATCATAAAAATATGATTTCGGCGAGATAACATTTTGATTTTATGAAATTCCATATTGATTATGCATAAGTCAAGTAAAAGTAGACAATATAATCGAAAAATAGGGGGGGATAGG
>CAJTRV010000039.1 GCA_910578855.1 uncultured Bacilli bacterium | reverse complement strand
ATAAATAAAAATAGTGTAGTGATTTTACACCACCAACACTATTTATAATACAACCGATTAAAAATGATCTAATGGTCTTTTTTTGTATGCTTTTTTATTATTGGTTAAAATTATGAATAGTTTCCTTTTGAAAGGAGGTGAAACTTTACAGTTGTTTACAGTTCGAATTGATAAAATGATTGTGGATTGGAATTGTAGATGATATAATTTAATTAGAATAAAAGGAGATGAAATTATGGATGCAAAAAAGATAGTAGCTTCAATTTTCCTTCCGCTATTTGTATTTATGGTTGGAGTTGTTGGTGTTGAGGCCGCAACAATCAAGGTAAATAAAGTAGAAAAAGGAACAGGAACACCAATTAAAGGGGCAACGCTTACGCTTAGCAAGCCAAAAGCTGGTTCAGCGTTAGGTGATGTCATCGATAGTTGGACAACAGATGGAACAGTAAAAACCATTACGGTTGAACCAGGTGACTACATTTTAGTAGAAAATACGCCAGCTTCTGGATATGTCAGTGCAGTAGACAAGCCGATTAAAATTACTGATGCCAATGAGGAAGTTGTTTTAACATCTGAATCAGACTATACTAAGGCTGAGTTTAGTGCTTTGGATAGTAAGACAGGTAAAGCGATTGCTGGGGTTAAATTTCAATTAATTGATTCTAAGGGTAAGGTTTATACCGAGTGGACAAGTACAACTAGTGTTCATCGAATTAACCGTATTCCACTTGATACTTATACTTTAAAAGTTGTATCAGTGCCAAACGGATATCAATTGGTGGGAAGTCAAGAAGTTGTAATTGATGAGTTATGTTATAATGTAAAACTAACTAAAACAAATTTTCCACCAACTACAGAAGAAGAAACGATTACGAATGTTCCAGATACGAATGCGAATTCATCTATGATATTGTATGGAGCGGGGGCAATGATTATCTTATTAGGTAGTGGCCTCGTTTACAAACATGCAAAACAAAACTAAAAAACAAACATATCGCAATAGCCAATTGATTCAAATTGGCTTTTTGCTCATTTTATTTGGTGTTTTTTTATTTGGGTATCAGTTTTGGAATCGTCATAAGGTCAAGGCCCAACAGACGATGAATCGTAAAATATATGAAGCTAGCGAACAACAATCAAAGAAGCCGAAGGAGACTTTGAAGTCAGAACAAATAAGTCCTATTGCCACGCCTAAAGCAACCGAATCCCCAGTAATTACTGATCAGGCGAGTCCGACCTATTCTTTCATTGGTATTTTAGAAATTCCTCGGATCGGATTAAAACAAGGGTTTGTTAGTAAAGAAGATCGTCATAATAATGTTGAAGAGAATATTACAATTTTACCTGAAGCTACCTACCCAGATCAAAGTGGCGGCAATTTTATTTTAGCCGCGCATTCCGGAACCGGAGCAATTGCTTATTTTAATGAATTGTATCATTTGCAAGAACATGATAAAATAGTTGTATATTATCAACATAAGAAATATACATACCAAGTTGTGAAGATCTATCAGCAAGAAAAAAATGGAACCATTCGTATTTATCGGGATCGTTCTGAGACGACGATTACGTTAATTACCTGTACCAATCATAATGATACCAAGCAAACGGTGTATATTGCTAATCAAGTTGCTATCGAAAATACCTAGGATGAGGTGAAGGGATGAATCTATCTATTTTTGAAAAATTATCAGTTGTATTTGAATTATTAACGCATTCTCCGATTGCTCTAATGGCCTTTTTGCTATCGATTTTTCTATTTGCAAGTTTGTTAATTAATTTATATATTGATAAAAAATATGTAAAAGTCCTATTCCCAATAGGTTATCTTCTTTTCTTGGGCATTCTATTGTTGAATTATCGCACGAATATCATTCAGGGATTTCAATTGTTTATTGATGATCTATTTTTGAAAACTTATTTTCCTAGTGTTGCACTTTACTTTACTATGTTGATTGTCAATGCAGGTGTTTTATTTGTAACGATTTTTCTAAAAAAAGTGAGTAAGTTTTCAAAAATTTTAAATATGGTTAGTTTTTCAGGATTACAATTTTTATTTGCACTTTTCCTCTTGGTTGTTTCTGATCAAAAAATCGCATTATCAGAATGGGAAACCTTATATCAAAATACGGAAATACTATCAATTTTAGAAGTGAGTATGGGGTTGTTTTTGATATGGCTTTTTCTCTTGGTCGTGGGCTTTGGTCTTAATATGATTAATCGTTATTGTAATGAAGAAGAAACGGTGACAATATCCCTTGAACAGTGGCAACAGTTGGATACTTTAATTAAAAAGAATATGATAAAATTATCTGATGAAGTTGAACATTTAAAACGATCACTAGAACAAGAACGAACGACAACTTCGGTGCGTGTGGCGAAGGTTGAAACTGAACTGTTACAGACGAAGCAACTGATCATTGCTCAGATCCAAGAGGTAACTGGTGGGATACATAGTCAGGTGTTACTAGAAGATATTCAAAGGCTTGAAGAATTGGTAACCGAGCAGCAACAAGTATATCAAATCCAGCTTACTAAATTGGCCGAGCACCCCCATCATGATCAATCTAAATTAGAAGCACGTCTTTCTATTTTGGAAGATAAGATGTCAAAAATGAATCAAGTATTGGCTCAACAACTTGCTCTATTAAAAGTTACGCCACAGTATGAGATTGATAAATTACAAGATCAATTTCGCAATTTAGAATTATTGATGAAACGATATATTGTCGATATGAATCGTCAGTTACTTATCACAAAAAAGGAGTTTGATCATAATTCTTCTCATCGCCAAACATATTATTAACTGATCCATTTTGGATCTTTTTGTTATAAGGAATTTATTTATGTTTTTTTCTAAAATTGTTTATTAAAATATCAGGAAAATGGTATAATAAGAACGGTGATAGCATGATAGAAAATCGGATACAGGAACTGGTAACTATTTTGAATAAAGCAAATTACGAGTACCATACGTTGGATCAACCGACGCTTACCGATCAAGAATATGATAAGTATTTGCGCGAATTAATTGAATTAGAGGAGCAGTATCCTGATCTTATCGTGGCTGATTCTCCTACCCAACGAATTGGGGGAGAGGTCATCGACGAATTTAATAAGGTTGTTCATGAGGTTCCCATGTTGAGTCTTAGTAATGTGTTTAATGAAGATGAGATTGTCTTATTTGATGAACGTGTTAAAAAAGTGGTAACCAACCCCACCTATGTTTGTGAATTGAAAATTGATGGGTTATCCGTTTCGTTACTATATCAAGATGGTAAACTTGTTAGAGCAGCAACCCGTGGTGATGGAATGGTTGGCGAAGATATCACGCATAATGTAAAGACGATTAAAAATATTCCCCTAACGTTAACTGAGAAAGTCGATATTGAAGTGCGCGGCGAAATATATATGAGTAAGAAGGCTTTTACCCGTCTTAACGAGGAACGTCTAGTAGCGGGAGAAGTTCCATTTGCTAATCCGCGAAATGCGGCCGCTGGGAGTGTTCGCCAATTAGATTCTAAAATAGCCGCTAAACGTAATTTGTCAGCTTTTTTATATCATCTACCAAGTGCGAGTGCATATGGAATTCATACACATTATGAGTCCTTAGAATATATGCAAAAACTAGGGTTTACAACCAATCCCAATATTCGTTTGGTTGGAAATATTGATGAATTGTTAGAATATGTTGATAATTGGACGACTGATCGTGATTCCCTTCCGTATGAAATTGATGGAATTGTCATTAAATTAAATGATTTGCAAGATCAAGAAAGATTAGGCTATACAATTAAATATCCAAAGTGGGCAACTGCTTACAAGTTTCCGGCCACCTTGGTTTTAACAAAATTAAAGGAGATTAAATTTACCGTCGGTAGAACGGGTCAAGTAACACCGAATGCGATGTTAGAACCTGTTATTTTAATGGGATCAACGATATCGAAAACGACATTACATAACGAAGAATATGTGACCAGTCGTGATATTCGAATTGGGGATACAGTCGCGATTAAAAAGGCGGGTGATGTCATTCCTGAAGTGGTTGAAGTTGTAGCCGATCGTCGTGATGGAAGCGAGATCCCATTTGAAATGACACAGACTTGTCCTATTTGCCATTCTGATTTGGTGAAAAAGGAAGCTGCTTATTATTGTGTCAATCCTCATTGTGATGCCAAACGAATTGAGGGCCTTATTCACTATGCTAGTCGTGATACTTTAAATATTGATGGATTCGGTGATAATATTGTAGAAGACTTTTACAATATGGGATATTTAAAGCATGTTAGTGATTTTTATCATTTAAAGGAGCATAAAAAAGAATTGATGCAACTAGAGGGGTTTGGGAAAAAAAGTATTGAAAACCTCTTACAGGCGATTGAAGATAGCAAGCAGAACCCCCTTGACAGATTACTATTTGCTCTTGGAATTCGTTATGTTGGAAAAAAGACAGCGAAGATCTTGGCCCGGGAATTTGGTCATATTGATGCCCTTGCCAAAGCAAGTTATGATGATCTTGTTGCGATTCGCGATATCGGTGAGGTGATTGCTCAAAGTGTCAGTCTTTATTTTCAAGATCCTGATCATTTAGCCGAAATAAAACGGCTAAAGTTAGCGGGTGTGAATATGAGCTATCAGGAAGAATATGAATTTAATAGTGAATTTCAAGATAAGACATTTGTATTAACTGGTAGTTTACAAAGTATTACAAGAGAAGCAGCCAAAGAGAAAATTGAAATCATGGGTGGAACGGTTACGGGTGGTGTTAGTAAAAAGACCGATGTGGTAATTGTTGGAGAGAAACCTGGAAGTAAATACAAAAAAGCCCAAGCGCTCGGAATTGAAATTTGGACAGAGGAAGAATTTTTGGCAAAATGTCAATAATTATATTGGAAATAAGGAAAATAATGTTATAATAAATTAGGAGAGAATAGGGAGGTAATAACATGAAAGAATGGATTAATTTTGTTGGCGAAAAATGGCGCGAACATATTGATGTAAAAGATTTTATTAAACAGAATTATAAAGAGTATACCGGGGATGATTCGTTTTTGGTAGCAGCAACCGCAAATACGAATAGTGTGATGGCAACATTAAAGCCCCTTATACAGGAAGAGTTAAAAAAAGGTATTTTAGATGTTGAGTTAACAAAGGTATCAGGAATTGATCATTTTGAACCAGGGTATATTGATCGGGATCACGAAGTGATCGTAGGTTTACAAACTGATCAACCACTTAAACGAATTGTCAATCCGTTCGGAGGAACGAGAATGGTTCGAAGTGCGTTATCGAGCTATGGATATGAATGGGATCCAGAAGTTGATCGTTATTTTACTGCGTTTCGTAAAACGCATAATGATGGAGTATTTGATGCCTACACGAGTGATATCCGAGCTGCTAGACATGCTGGCTTATTAACTGGGTTACCAGATGCTTATGGTCGGGGACGGATTATTGGCGATTACCGACGCATTGCCCTTTATGGAACGGATTTATTAATCAAAGCCAAGGAGTATGATTTAGAACAATTAAGCGTGAATATTACGAGTGCTGTAATAAGACTTCGGGAAGAAGTTTCAGAACAGATTCGGGCGTTAAAAGATATGACATCGATGGCAGAGCGATATGGATTTGATATTCGTAAGCCAGCAGCAAACGCTACTGAAGCAGTACAATGGCTTTATTTTGGATATTTAGCAGCAATCAAAGAAAATAATGGAGCTGCGATGAGTTTAGGAAGAACTTCGACGTTCTTAGATATCTATATTGAACGTGATTTAAATAATGGAACCTTAGATGAGGCTGGCGCACAAGAACTTATCGATCAGTTTATCATCAAACTGCGAATTGCGCGTCATCTTAGAACTCCAGATTACAATGAGTTATTTGCGGGTGATCCTACGTGGGTGACAGAATCAATCGGGGGAGTTACAACTGAAGGACGTAGTATGGTAACCAAAAACTCATTCCGTTATCTACACACTCTTACAAACTTAGGGCCTGCTCCTGAGCCCAATATGACGGTATTATGGAGCCAGGCATTGCCAGAGAATTTTAAAAAGTACTGTGCGAAAATGTCGATTGAAACAGATGCGATTCAGTATGAAAATGATGACTTAATGCGACCAATATATGGAGACGATTATGCGATTGCTTGTTGTGTTTCAGCAATGCAAGTAGGGAAACAAATGCAATTCTTTGGTGCCCGTTGTAATCTTGCCAAAGCTTTATTATATTCGATCAATGGTGGAATTGATGAAGTAAAAGGCACTAAAGTGGTGGAAGGGATTACGCCACTTACAGGCGAATATTTAACTTATGATGAGGTAATGCCAAATTACGAAAAAGTCCTTGATAAAGTAGCTAAGACTTATGTTGATGCGATGAATATTATTCATTATATGCATGATAAGTATGCTTACGAAGCAGGTCAAATGGCGCTTCATGATACAATAGTTGATCGATTAATGGCGTTTGGAGTTGCTGGATTATCCGTTGTTGCTGACTCGCTATCAGCCTTGAAATATGCGAAAGTAAGACCAATTCGAAATGAAAATGGAATTGCTATTGATTTTGAGGTCGAGGGTGATTTCCCGAAATATGGAAATGATGATGATCGAGTAGACAGTATTGCAGCCGATATTGTAACGAAGTTTGCCGATGATTTGAAAAAACATCCACTTTATCGTAATGCGAAACACACGTTATCCGTATTAACGATTACCTCTAATGTCGTATATGGGAAAAAGACCGGATCAACACCAGATGGTCGAAAAGCCGGAGAACCATTCGCACCAGGAGCAAATCCAATGCATGGTCGTGACTGTAATGGAGCTTTAGCATCACTAAATTCGGTTGCTAAAATACCATATTGTAACACTTGCCAAGATGGGGTTAGTAATACGTTCTCAATTGTACCAGATGCGTTGGGTCATGAAAAGGAAGAACGAATTACCAATTTAGCGAATATCTTAGATGGTTATTTTGCCAAAGGGGCGCATCACTTGAATGTGAATGTCTTAAATCGTGATACGTTGATTGATGCGATGGAGCATCCAGAAGAATATCCTAATTTAACAATACGTGTTTCGGGATATGCGGTTCATTTCAATCGCTTAAGTAAAGAGCAGCAATTGGAAGTAATTAGTCGAACTTTCCATGAAAAACAATAATATTGGTTATATTCATTCAATCGAAACGATGGGCCTTTTAGATGGCCCTGGCATTCGCTTTGTAGTCTTTATGCAAGGGTGCTATTTAAGGTGTTTATATTGTCATAATCCTGATACCTGGGCATTAAATAAAGGCACGAGGATGACACCGGAACAACTTGTTAAAAAGATCGAACGCTATCAACCTTATTTTCAAGAAAATGGTGGTGTTACATTTTCTGGTGGAGATCCGCTTGTCCAAAGTGAATTTTTACTTGCTTGTTTAAAACTTTGTAAAGAACGACATATTCATACTGCAATTGATACTGCTGGAGTCGGTGGAACGATGAATGAAGAAGTCCTCGCTTATACGGATCTGGTGTTATGGGATGTGAAAGCCCTCAATGAAACTAGTTATCAATCTTTGGTTGGAAAAAAGATAATCGAGTCTTTGGACTTTTTAAAACTATGTCAGAAGCTCGAAAAGAAGATGTGGATTCGTCAAGTAATTGTGCCGGGTATTAATGATACAGAAGAATATATTCATGCGTTAGCTAACTTTTTGCGCCCTCTAAGAAATATCGAGAAGATCGAGTTATTACCATATTCTTTATTCGGTGTACATAAATATAAAGAAATGGGACTTCCATATCGCTTAGAGGGAGTTCCAGCGATGGACAAAGAACGATGTGAGGCATTATATCAATTATTGTTAACTGACCTAAGAGAGGTTAAATAGAAGAAAGTGTTAGGGTAGTCTAACTCTTTTTTGATCTTTGGTTTTATGTATGATACAATAAAAAAAGAGGAATGGTGATAAGATGAAGACGTTACGGAATATATTATCAGTAATGATTGTGATAGGACTCGTTGTTTTAGAATTATATTTGATTGGGATGATTAGTACTGAGCGGTTTGTTTCTAAGCAAGCTGTTACAAAAGTGACCGAACAACTCAATTTAGTTGAAGTGATGTCTGAGGCCTCGGTTACAACTGGGGATGGGAAGCAACAAACTGTCTTAGATGAGGTTTATGAGGTAGCAGAGAAAGCCAATTTAGATCCCTCACAAGTAGATGCTGTTTTGAACTCAACTATAGTAAAAGAACTAGCTGCTACATATATGCATGATGTTGCCAATTATGCATTAAAGGGAACGGACCATCAGATGACAGGTGAGGAAATCAGCGCAATCGTTCGGGATAATATTGATGTGATATCTAAAGAGGCAAAACTTGATGCTCCAACTTCGCAACGAATAGTTACCACTGTGATGCAACATCAAGATGAATTTGCTGCATTGCTTCCGGCACCATCAAAAGTATTTCAGGTAGTAGATACTAGTGAATTGGAAGGACTTCAGCAACTATTTGATCAACATACCAAAATAAAAGTAGTTATCGCGATTATTGCGCTTACTTTGTTATTGATGTTGGTCCGGTTTTCATTCTATCGGTGGCTGCCATGGAGTAGTGTCGCTAATGTTATCGCAGGTGCTGTTACTTGTCTTATGAGTCTAGGAATTACGCCAATGATTGAAGCCGTTTTATCAGAAAAAAATCAAGTATTATTGTTAAAGATATTAGATACTTATGCTCATGAAATATCTCAGACATTCTTAGTTTGGGGGCTTGTCTTACTTGTCATTTCTTTTGTTGAGATCTCGATTTATTCGTCATTAAAATACTATCTACGACAAAAAGAAGCCAATGATGCGAAGCAACGTTTAAAAGAAGAACATGCTTAGTTCTTCTTTTAAATTAATAAAAAAGGTAATATAATAATAAATCAAATAATAAAAGTGTCAATAAAGTATCAAGAAAAAAGACCTGGATTTATGATATAATGAATATGGTGATAATAGTGAGTGTAAATGAAGAAAAAGTTCAAATGTTAGTTTCATATTTAAAAGAACGAAAAGAGACGATAGCGACAATGGAGTCATGTACGGGTGGTTGTCTGGCCAATGCGATTACAAATGTTCTTGGGGCGAGTGAAGTATTTTCTTTTGGAGCTGTCACGTATTCCAATGCTGCTAAGATCATGATGGGAGTCGAGGAAGGTGTGATTGAAACATATACCGTATATAGTAAAGAGGTTGCTTATGCCATGGCTAAGCATATTTGTGATAAAGCAGCTTCGGATTATGGAATTGGCATTACTGGTAAGATCAATGATCAACATGATGATAGTATTGTTTATCTATGTATTTATGATAAACAAAAAAATGACGCTTTCTATCAAACAGCTAGTGTCAATATGAGTAAGCGTCAAGATAATAAAAATATCTTAATTAATTTGATTATCGATTGCTTTTTTGCGTTTGTTGTCTCTTCTTCGTAAGCGTAAAACGCTTTTTTTCTTGGTGGAATATATAATGTAAGAGAAACATATTTCCTGCACAAAATGTTGTTGTTGCTAGGGTAAGCGGTGTTGTCACTGGTGTATTAATTAGTAAAAAACTACTACCAGCTAGGAAAGTACATCCTTGATATAGAGTTAATCGTTTACAATAGTGATTGGTATTTGTTGTCGCATTGCCAATACACCATAGTCCGCTACTACAGCCTAGGACAAGGGTGGCAGTGGTAATATCGCCATGACCGATGGATGCACCACTATAAAGAAGCCCGAGGAGTGACGATGTATACATGAAATGCTTAACTTTTCGCTTTTTAAAGGGTGGTAAAACGTCACATAATAATGTTGGTGTTGATGCCTGTAAATTGTTTTTTTTCATCTTTCTTTGCATATTGGATCTCCTTGTTATATAAGATATGTAATTTACGTCAAAGGGTGTCAATTACCAAAAATTACCCACCAAAAAATAGTAAATTATGCTATAATTAAGATATAAAGGATAGTTAGGGTGAAGTACATGGAGGATGTAAGCATCATAGAAAATGAAACGATCAAAGGTAGTAATGGGGCACTTCCTCTTTCCGATTTAATTACTGATTTACACAATGAAGTAGAGAATATGGGACTTAGTGTTAAAATCCATGTTCAATTGTTGTCTAAGACCAATGATATTCAAATTAGACGTTATATGAATGACATGGCAACCACATTATGTGACTTAATAAAAGAACATGATAAGGGAATATCGATTGGGAAGAAGAACGAAATTGAACCCAAGGAAATTTCCAAGGTCGCTTTGTACACGATTATTCAAAAGCAAATCTATGGGAATCTCATTTCAGAAAATGAACGGTTGTTTCGCATGGAATTTCAATTTATTAATGATACGAATCTCATTTTAGAAAAACGTTTAAAAGAAATTATGCAACAAGAAAATTCTTATCAGGAAATTGTACTTGAAATGAAAGCACTATTGGACCAATTTCGACTAGGTGTTTGTAATATTAATCGTTCCATTGAATTACAAGAAAAAATGGAACAATTAACCTACCAATTGGCTACCATGTATTACTTGCATGCAGATATCAAATTATATATGGAAGTAAAAAAAAGGATTGAAGAATATAAAAATTTATTTAACAAGTTGTTTCATGATTCCCTTTCCAAACTAGATATGACCAATTTTGAAAATAGTCTTCGTGTTAAGGATTTAATGGTATCTAAATTACAATATTATCATAATGAATGTTCAGAACATCAGAAAAAATCATCGTAAATGATGATTTTTTAGTGATTTGTTAAACGATATAAATTGATCGATGGTTTATTAAAGAAACGATATGGGTAATGGGATGTACCAAGGCCACTGGAGATAAACAATTCTGTCTCATCTAGTTGGTAGTGTCCCTTATAATAAGTTTTGGCTCCCTTGGGTAAGACAATGGCACCGACACCAGGAATGGTTACTTGGCCATTGTGGGAGTGTCCGCCTAGAATGAGTTGAAATTGTTGATAATCGATCTCGTTAAGATAATCAGGTTCATGAATTAGTAAAATATGATAACTCGGAATATTGTCTTTTTGTTCTTGGCCTTTATTTGTTTCAAGATAATCTGTTGTTTCCTTAAGTCGTTCGTTAATGTCTTTTAAATTGTTTAAATTACTACTTAGTCCAGAAATTAAAATTGGGTTTAAAGAATTCTTATACATGATGTCATAGTGATCATTTAGATTGGTAAAGTCACTATGTTTGATAATGGTTTCCCATTCGGTGTATTTTGTATCGTGATTTCCCGTAATCGCATATTTTCCAATGGTTGTATCTATTTCTTTTAGGACTGTAGATAATTCAGTAAAATCATTATTTTGGTAGGTGGTATTTTTATCTAATAAATCACCAGTTAAGACGACAATATCAGGCTTTAACTGATTGATCTTATCTACCATTTTTTGGACATCGTCTTTAAAATAGGTTGTTTTATAATGAAGATCAGAGATATGAATCACCTTTGTCCCATGAAAACTCTCAGGAATTTGGGAATTGGTTACTTTATATTCTTTCACAATTAGGCCTGAAGTTGCAATATATCGACTATAATAAATTCCTCCGCAGATGAGTATAATAAATAGCGAAAGAATGAGGACCAATTTTTTCCATAAAGATAGCGATTCTTTTTTTTCTTCTTCTAGTTTATCCATCTTATCACCATCTTTATTTTATCATAACTAGCATTTATTACAAAGAAAAACCTGTTAAATAGTTATTAGATGCTTGCCAAGGTGAATTTCAATAATAGCGGGTATTATAACTATAGAATCAATTAAAATGATAGAATAATCACGGGAAATATGATATACTAATAACGAAATAAAGAAAAAAGATAGGATGGGATGTTTA
>CAJTRV010000038.1 GCA_910578855.1 uncultured Bacilli bacterium | reverse complement strand
AATGATAAACCTGAAGAGATACAAACACCAACCGAGGATGTTTTAGAGCCTGTAGTGCCAGAAAAGACACCAGAGGAATTGGAAATTGAACAATTACAAGATTTCCAAGTGGTTGATAAAGATTATAACAACGAAATATTAGAGTCTTATAACAAAATAATGGGATATGAATATACTGTGACACGGGGTGCAGATCAACATACAGAAATATGGGTTATATCACCTGATGATCAAGAGGGAATGGCAAGATTACAAAAGGACGGAGATAACTATAGGTTGTCTCGGCGATTGATTTTACCATGTTGTTTTATTAATTCTGAATATGTAGGACGATGGTTAAAAAAGTGTCCGATAGAAGATGGAAATAAAGATAAGGATTATTATATGGCTGTAGATGATAAATATAAATATATTTCCGATGAAGATTTAGATATAATTTTTGAAGGTGAGGAAACAGAGACTAACTTAACCTTTGATGAGAGCCATTCCAAAAATAAAGTAAAGACTAGATAATTAATATTTTCATATGTGAGCACAAATATAATTTCGTATTTGTGTTTTTTTCTATTATAGTGCTAAATAAGATGATCTTTTAATGATAAAAAGCTATTGTAATGGAAATATCAATTGAGAGTAAAAAAGAGTTTGTATGTTCTTTTTTAGATTTCCTAATTTGACAAAAATTGGAAATGATGCTAGGATAACGGCATATAATTTCATTTGAGGGGAGAAAACTATGAAAAATTTCAAATTAAGTCAGGCAGTATTTGAAGTATCACAAGGGTCAAAGGAGGTAAAATATAAGCTAGTAAAAACAGCCATATCATCTGTACTAGTATTTGGGTCAATCTTTGGCCTAACAGGATGTAGCGGGAACAATGATAAACCTGAAGAGATACAAACACCAACCGAGGATGTTTTAGAGCCTGTAGCGCCAGAAAAAACACCAGAGGAATTAGAAGTTGAAGCATTATTGAAAACATTTGAAGGAGGAGATCCAAGTGAGTTTCCTGTTGTTGACAGAGATTACGATAATGCGATTTTAGAGCGTTATAATAAGACAATGGGATATTTATATAATGTTACTTTCGGTAATGATCAACATGAAGAATTACACTATATTCCACCAACAGAAGAAGGTTTAGCAGAATTACAACAACATAATCATAAATATACATTAATTGCGAGAGTGATCATACCATGTTACTTTAAATATTCATCAAGCAAAAATAAGTGGAGGAAAGTATGCCCACAGACAATGAAGGAAATAGATCCTACACTTTTTAAAGCGGTTGATGATAAGTATAGAGCTACTTCTGATGATGTTTTAAATGAGGTTTTTGGTACAGAAACGGTAGATGAATATCAATCTTTTGACTTAGAAAAAAACAAAGACAAAGTAAAGACTAGATAATTAATATTTTCATATGTGAGCACAAATATAATTTTGTATTTGTGTTTTTTAGTATCTAAATTTATAAAAGACAGGTGATATTATGCCGTGTATATGATATGAAAATTAATATTATATATTGGAAATAAAAATGTAATCTCTTGCGCTTAAAAATGATAAATGTTATACTGAACATAGAGTAGGGTGGTAGAGAATGAAGAACAAAAATAAAATGAATAAGAAGATAAAATGGTTGTTATTGTTGATTATTCTATTTATTTTTTTAGGTTTGTTTCATTATGTTTTATTACCACAATTAACTGATTATTCAATATCACATTTAATAAATAAAGATATGAGTGCATATGATGGAATGTTTTTGGTAAAAAATAGTAAAGTGTATGGTTTAAATACAAAAAAAACGGAGTATAATAATCTAATTAGTTATAATGGAATTGGTTCTGGATATATCCAATTATATAACAATAAAAAATATAGTTACGGATTATCAGCTGGAATTTGGTGTGTTACACGGGATATAAACGGAAATAAGAAAATTAATCTTGGTAGGTGTCAAGGAAATACTTATTCATTTTCTTCAACTGGTCAAGAGCAAGTCTTTGTCGCTCCTAAAACGGGAACTTATAAAATAGAACTATGGGGAGCCGGTGGCGGAAATGCCCATGCTTTGGGTGTTTTATTTGACCAAGGTGGAAGAGGCGCTTATGTTGCGGGGGAAATAAAGCTGCAAAAGAATGACGTTTTATATTTACAAGTTGGTTCCCGTGGTGGTGATGGAACGATTATCGAAGATATGAATCGGCTTACGGCCTTTTCTTATCCTTCCGTAGGTGGAAGTGCCGGTTATAATGGTGGTGGAAAAGGTTTTGATGATCCGCAAACGGATGCTGGTGGCGGTGGAGGAGGTGCCACAGATATTCGTTTAACGAGTGGTAATTGGGATGATTTTGAATCGTTAAAAAGTCGTATTATGGTTGCTGGTGGCGGAGGCGGAAGTAGCCGCTATTACTCAGTAAAATCAGCGATTCATCAACGTGGAAAAGCTGGGGCTGGTGGTACAATTCACGGAGAAGATGCGGCTAAGCTATTGGAAGCTCATCCGTTAAATGGACATGGAGCTACTCAGATCGATGGCTATCAATTTGGTATTGGTGAAAATGGTGAATATTGTATGACTTCTCTAAATGGTGCAGGTGGTGGTGCTGGTGGCTATTTTGGATCTCGAACTGGCGCTTGCGGAATAAAATTGTTTGAAATGCCCACCGGGGCTGGTGGTGGATCATCCTATGTTTCTGGCTGTGATGGATGTAAAGCAATTGAGAAAAAATCTTCTTCGGATCAAGTTTTATTTACGGATCAATCTATTCACTATTCGAAGAAAAAATTCACTAATATTGTCATGAAAAGTGGTACTCAAAAAATGCCAAATCCGTTTGGGGGAACAATGACGGGGAATCGTAATGATGGTTATGCAAGAATTACATTCATAAAATAATTGGTGTTTCAAATATAATTGTGAAAAGGCGGAAATTCGCCTTTTTTTTCTTTGAGAATCATGATATAATGAAATAAAATAAAGGATCGTAGGTGAACTAGTATGATTATACGGAAACCATATGCTTTTTTACTCAAGCATTTTAAATTAATCCATTTGATATTGGTCTTTATCATGTCATATTTAATTTATAAAACCGGTATGATTACGAGGTTTTTCTCAACATATTTTGCCGAAGGTGAAAATGTTACAGGTCAAGAAATTACCAATGATCTTTTCGGTTTTACTTTATATTTCGCTATGATTGCCGCAATTATTGGATTAGCGATAGTTTTGTTTTTGATGTTCAATAAAAAAAAGCCAGTCAAATATTATGCCATGGCTTTTATCAATTATCT
Organism: uncultured Bacilli bacterium; assembly: GCA_910578855.1. Classification (GTDB taxonomy): domain Bacteria; phylum Bacillota_I; class Bacilli_A; order RF39; family UBA660; genus MGBC107952. Next base: position 8,717 of record CAJTRV010000038.1, on the reverse strand, counting down.
TGTTTTATTTGTTTTTATAAGTGTATGTGAAAATATTATTAATCAAATGGAAGTAACACAATTAAGTGTTCGAACAGTCAAAGCATTTTCAGATCTGACTATTATTGTACTAATTCTCCAAGTAGTATGTGTTATTCCAGCTTTTATTCGTGGAATTGGTTTTAATATCAAACAATTTGATTTTGAAAAAGACTTGCAGGAGTTAGATATCACTGAAGAGGACCGTGAAGAAGTAGAAATTGGCTTTGGTTTTGATATCGATAAAATAAGACGTAGTATTAATCGCAATTTGCGTCATATGAAATATGCTTATCTTGAAAACAAATTAATTGCTAATACGGTTATTGTGATTGTCGTTGTTGTCATGGGGTATATTGTTTATACCAATCTAGGATTCAATGAAAAGAAGTATCAACAAGGACAATATTTTACGACTAGCAATTTTGTTATGAAAATTACAGATAGCTATATTGTTAATACGAATTATCAACAAGAACGACTTGCCAATGGAAAAACGTTAGTTGTGTTACGAATAAAGTTGAAGAATAAGTATACAATACCTGTAACATTGGAATTGGGTCGAGCAGAGTTGAATGTCGGTGGTCATAAGTATTATCCAACTAAACAATATAAAGATGAAATATCGGATTTTGGAACAATATATGATGGGAATAAAGTAACAACTGAGGAACAAAGTTATGTCCTATGTTATGTTGTTCCAAGTAACTACCTAGATAAGAAGATGCAGTTTCACTACGTTGATCAAATTAATACCTTGCAAAAAAAAGTTACAACAACATATGTAAAATCGCTCGTAACTCCTATTGATCTTCGTGGAAAACAAGTTAAATCAACATACAAAATAGGAGATCAGCTTATATTAAAAAATCCAATTTTAGGAACCAGTGAATTAAAGATTACTGGTTATGATGTCAAAAAAGAATATCAATTGGTTTACAATTACTGTGTTCAGGCTAACCAGTGTCAACGATCATTTGAATATCTAAGACCAAATATTTTAACTAATTATGATAAAAGTCTATTGAAACTATCATATGAATATGCGCCGATAGCAAATTGGAATCAGAAGTACAATGATCCTTATCAATTAATTTCATATTTTGGAACAATTGAGTATCAAATTGATGGTAAACTTAAAACACATTTTCTTGATTTAACACAAGTGAAACCGGTTAAAACTAATGTTGGAAATGTGATGTATATTGAGGTTTTATCAGAATTACAACAAGCAGAAAAAATATATTTGGAATTAAATGTCCGAAATAATAAGTATGTTTATGAATTGAAGTAATATTGTCACTTTTCGTAAGAAATGTTATACTAATATGAGGAGGGTAAGAAATGAATAAAAAGCACCAATATCTAATCGTTGTTATTATTCTTTTGCTTACCCCAATTTTTCGGGTTGAAGCTGCAGAATGCACAAATGATAATTTATCGTTATTGAAAAAATGGGCTGCTAATGTCAATTATGATTATGATTATGTTGAAAAGGACAACCAGGTAACATTTAAAATTCGATTTACGAACTTAAATCAAAATATTACCTTAAAAGACCGTTATCATAATAAGACTTATACTAAGAATAATAATAGTGAAATTGTCATCGATGGTTTTGCTGATGGACAAACCTATGCTTTTGAGTTAATTGCCTCTGATGCCGAGGAAACAGTAATTTATTATTTAACACAGTTAATTGGTGATAAATTAGTAACATTACCGATGGAAGGGGTCAATCGGACCTTGTCCTGCCAAGGGCAAAACTTGACGACGATTTATGTAACATTACCGAAATATAATCAGTTTTATCGCCAACCAGTTTGTGATGCATATCGAGATCATAAATTGTGTTCTAAGTGGTATAAACATGATTTAACATTAGAAGAATTCACGAAAGAGGTACAGAAAACGGTTGCCAAAGAAGAAGAAAAAAAGGAAGAAAAGGTTGTTGATAAGACAATTGTTGAGCAAATTATCCAACTTTATCAGGATCGACCAATTGTTGTAATTGGCGGGGTAATCGTGGTGATTGGAGGACTTGGTCTTTTGATATTCTTAATTAAGAAGCAACGCGAAACAGGATTTGAAGGGTGGTAGTTATGAAAATAAAAAAACAATGGATTATTGTAGCTTTATCTATTATGATATTGTGTCCTATGACAGTACGAGCCGCTGGCGCATGTACTGCCGTTATCGATAAAAATGGGTATTGTGATGAAACTGGAGAATATCATGATCCAACCTTATCGACGATTAAAGATAATAACTGTAACTCCTATAAAGAGGATATTGTTCCAGGATATTGTTATTCGATATGTCGTGAGGATGCGACAACAAAATTTCCAAATAAAGTTCCGTGGCTAAGCGTTGATCAATATGATTCAATCTTAGGTGGAAATCATTTCATTTGGGAAGAAATTGTCACAACGCGAACCAGAGAATGTGAAACGACGATCAACTGGGATAAATGGAAACGTGAGTGGGAAGAAGCCACTGGAAGTAATAGTGGAATTGATTTCCTTGTCATGCATATCGCCAGAGAAGAACACCAACGTAATTCTGATGTTCCTGTTTGTGATTTGTTGAATGGTGTTTTTACAGGGCCGAATGTAGAACATCATCAAAAATTTTATGGGAATTTTGATATAGGAGGTAAAGAAGCTAAGGCATATTTAGCTAAAGAAATTGTTAAGTCAAGTAATTTAGATAAGATGAAAGAATACTTTGGTTGTAAGACATCAAAGGCAAATACAGTAAAACAATTATCTGGAAGCGGTAATTCATGGATTACAATTCCTATTGGAACAAAAGATCCAGAAAAAGCTTGTGTTGATAAATTATCTTCAGCCCAAAAAAAACGTTATACTTATAAGGGTGTCGTAAAGGGAAATTCTGGAGGAAACGCAGCGTCTACTGAGGCTTTGATTTGTGAATACTATACATGTGAAAATGGAAATAAACCATCTAAAAAAGGTATTTGCGAGAAAAAATCAGAAACAGGTTGCCCAACTGGTCAGGATCATGTTTGGTCAAAAGTGGATTTTGAGTGGTTAAGAGATGGTTTCACAATAGCAAATCCTAAAACTTATTGTGCAGCAACTGATAGTATTCCCTATAATACCTTACGTTATGATGCAGCTTGGAATGATTTCGTTGGCGAAGGAGCATCTGGAGGATCTAATGGATACCGTTTGTCGTTGAATGAACTTAAACAGAAAATTCAACGTTTAGAATCAATTTTACGTACTTGTAATACAAGTAATAATGCATCTAATTCGACTGATACAACTTCAATTACAGTTAATTATCAAGATCAGCCATCTAAGACTTACAAACGCGATGTACCGTTAATTAAGAACCGTGTTGGTTCACCACAAGTGGAAAGTAAAACCACCAAGGCATCTAATTCTACTATATATAAATCAAATTGTATGAATGTCAGTGCCTCAGCGTTGAGTGGGGTAATTAGTATTGATGATATTTCTGGAATTCTAGGGTCGACGAATTGTCAAAAACAGGAATATACAGAACTGCGTGATTATGCCAATACATCTATTTATTCAAAGATTTCTGAGAAGTATAAATATACAATGCCTGAAAAGACGTATCGTTATATTCAAAAAACGGATGGGAAAGCGGTTGATCAGGTAAGTGGTGATATCTTAACCAATAAGCGATATATTGAGATTGGATATCCAAATTATCCAGTGTATTATAAAACACCAACGGGAACCTATCCAATGCAACTGACTTATCGAAATATTGGAACCAATGGTCACTTTGTTAGTAGTGCTGTTTATAGCTGTAAATATAAAGTTATCAATCGCATCATTCCATGTACTGGAGCCGACTGTTATGATCCAGATTGTGTTGGTGAACATTGTGATCGCAATTATGATAATGGTGGTGGTGATACCGGATTAAATGGTTTAAACATTATTTATCGACCTATTTCATTAACCAATCCATTTCCTGGAGAAACGGGAACTGGTCGTGCGGCTGGAATTAACTGGACATCTAGTGATATCAATACTTATATTACGAAGAATCGTGATGTAAAAGAAAATGATGTATACAAAAAGACACCAATGTATTCCTTTACGCTAACACCAGCGTCAATTAAAAAAATTAAGGGGTATAATAGTACAACGGAATATAGTGATTTTAACTTGAAATGTAGTAGTCAAAAAAATGGAAAGCGTTGTACCAGTGACTTTTTGAAAAATCTTTCAAACTATAATGTTATCGTCAACCAAGCACAATCAACTTGTTATAATGTTGGTCAAGGTGATGCATTCTATAGCTGTGCTGATAAACCGGTTCAGGATAATATCAAATGTCTATGGAATAGTGAAACGAAAAAAATGGATTGTGTCAATTGTTCGACTGGTCAGGGAAATGAAAGTCATAAAATTTGTGTTTTGGCCAAAGGAAAAGGAAGTGAATAAATAGTGAAAGAATCATTTTGGGCCGTAATTATCGTGATGATTGGTGTTATTTCCATCCTATTTGTTAACTTCTTTCAAAATTTAACAAACACTGATGAACATAATTACAATTTATTAAAAGAGACAACAGAAGCCGCGATGTATGATGCCTTTGATATCGCATCATACCGTGCCGATGGGGTAGTTAGAATTGACCGTGAAAAATTTGTGGAAAACTTTCTTCGACGATTTGCGGCAAGTGCTAATTTATCTAGAACCTATCGAATCGATATTTATGATGTGAATGAAACACCACCGAAGGTTAGTTTGAAAGTTTCTTCTTCGGAAGGATCGAGTATTACCGGAACCAAAGATGGTGTGATCGAGTTTGAAATATCAAATCGCCTCGATGCGATTCTAGAAGTACCATATTAAAAAGAATGAAGAGGAGAAAAAAGAATGAATGATATAGTAATTAAATTACAAAGAATATTAAAAAATAAGAATACTGTTACTATTATTGGGGTTGTTTTAGCAATCGGAATTCTCTATTGGGGATACAATGCACAAATTAATAATGCGGTCCAACCAGTTAGGAATATTCCGGTTGCCACAACGACAATTCAACCACGAACTAAAATTACCAAGGATATGATTAGTTATGTCGATGTTGCACCAGTTGTATTATCAGACAACGTAATCCGTTATGCCAATGCTGTAATTGGGAAATACAGTAATTATAATACTGTAATTCCTCAAGGAAGTATGTTTTATACCAATACCCTAGTAAATGAGGAAGAGTTACCTGATTCTGCTTTTACACAGGTTGCCAAAGGAGAAGTAGTTTATAACTTCCCAGTAAATATGGATACGACCTATGGAAATTCTATTTTTCCAGGAAATAAGATTGATATTTATATGAAAGCCAAAAATGATGCAGGTCAAATTATGGTAGGAAAATTAGTTGAGAATGTGAAAGTGTTGGCAGTAAAAGATGCTTCAGGAAAGCATGTATTTGAGAACAGTGAAGAAGATCGAACTCCAGCGACAATTATTTTTGGAGTGAGCCCAGAAATTAATATTTTACTACGGAAAGCAAGTTATATGAAAGATCTAGAAGTAGAATTGTTCCCAGTACCACATGGTGGAACAGCTGCTGATGAGGGAGATACGCAAGTAAGTACAGAATATCTAAAAGACTTTATTAATGCTAATACTGTTGTTATTAATCAATCAGATGATACGACTAAACAAAATACCAATGACAACACCAATAATAACAACAATAACAATAATCAAGGAGCAAATAGTTAGTTATGCATAATGACAATATGTTTGAACAAATTGACTTTGGACCATTAACAGAGCTGTTAAAGAATGATGATATTACCGATATCTCATATAGTAATGGTGGTCAATTGTGGTTAAAAACATTGTCAAGAGGTCTTTTTAGAGTAGAAAATAACGTGATTAATGATGCATTTATGGAGAAATTAGCATTCCAATGCTCAAACGTTATGGGAAAAACATTTAATATGGCTCATCCGTTCTTAGATGCGGAAAGTGCCGAGTTACGTTTAAACTTTGTACATGATTCAATTGCTCGAAATGGAATTGCCTGTGTTATGCGTAAGACACCCGCTAAGATTCGACTAGAGCAAGAGAAAATTATTGCCGATGAATATATTACAAGAGATATTAATAATTTCTTGATCAAGTGTGTAGAAGGTCATTGTAATATTATCGTTTGTGGAGAAACAGGTAGTGGTAAAACTGAGCTTGTAAAATATCTTGCATCTCATATTAAAGAAAACGAAAAGATTATTACGATCGAGGATACCCTAGAGTTACACTTAGATCGTATTTTTCCACACCGAGATATTGTAGCAATGAAAACCAATAATATTGCGGCATATAGTGATGTCTTAGAGACTTGTATGCGTCAAAATCCTAAATGGATTTTACTATCTGAGGTCCGAAGTGCGGAAGCTGTTATGGCAGTACGAAACTCTATTTCTTCAGGGCACTATATTTTATCAACTATTCATGCAGATAAGGCAGAGTCAATCCCGAACCGTATGTACAGTTTGTTAGAGACTAATCAAGATATTGAACAATTTTTAAAATCGATTTATCGTTATGTTCAAATTGGAATATATGTAAGGGGATACCAGGATCGAACGACCAAACAATTCCGTCGTGAAATTGCCGGAGTGGTAGAATTTTACGTTACAGCTGATAACGAAGCAAAGTATAATATTTTATATAAAAAATTGACAAGTGGACGGGTGATTACCAATAATCCAACGTCGTACTTATTAGATTATCTTGATGCGCAAGGCGTCATTCTTCCAGAGAACATGTTAAAAAAACAAGAAGATCAATTAATTGCCAATCATGGACAGATCGTTACTGAAGATGTTGGAATCAGTGCTACAACGACGCTTACACCAGATGTAACTGTTCAAATGCCAATTCCAACAGGACAAGAATAAAAGGAGGTATAAATCATGCAACTAATTATATTTGTGGTAGTAGCCGTTATTATTATATTTGTCATTGCTTATCGGGCAAATTCTGGACAAAATGTTTACAAATATATATCCAATCAAACCACTAGTATTTATGAACGATATGCTCCTTATTCTTTTAAAGAAATCCGTGAGAAAGTAAAAGAGTTAGGACAAGAATACTCGAAGAAACAATATACGATTCAGGTGGTTGTATTCTCGGTTTCTTCATTTGTGGTTTCATATTTATATTTTTATAATATTATGATTTCAATTCTGTATTCATTATTATCAATCTTAGTAATTCCATACTTAACGTATCTACGCTGTAAGCGATTATATAGTGAGTTTATCTTTGAACAGATTCAGGTATATACGACCAATGCGATTATGGAATTTGCTACAACGCAATCGTTCGTAAAAGCGTTAGAGGGAATTTATGAGTCAGGGGTCTTGGAAGACCCGGTGAAAAATGATATTAAAATTATGATTGATATGGCCTATGAAAATGGAACGATTGATCAATCAGTTAGTTTTATGAATGATAAATATGATTATTATATTGTCAAAAATATGCATCAACTATTTTTACAAATCACCAATGAGGGTGCAAGAAATTCAGGTCCCGCTTTAGAAAATATGTCCCTAGATATCGATATGCTTGTGGAAAACGTATATAGCGACCGGATGGATCGTGCCAATTTCCACAAGAAATTCTTACAATTTGGAATTATTTTATATTTAATGGTAATGTTAGTGCAATTTCTCTTAGGAGTAGATACTTATATTCAGATGTTGGATAACCCACTAGTTCAATTGCTTCTGCATGGAATTATCATTATCAATACTTATTTCTTGCTCAGTGGGGAAAAATATTATAATGAGAATGTAGGTGCGGAATAATGGATATATCATTTATTTTAATAGGAGCTATTCTCATCTTTGTATTACAATATAATAGAAAAGTTGATGTTCAAAAGTTTGTCGTCGATAGTGAACCGTACTTTCGAATTCTGATGGAAGATGACTATGAATTTTTATTGACGGTGAAGTATGGAAATGATGTAGATGTTCAAAAATTATATGGAACACGGATTCGTAATGGAATGTTGGCAATTTTTGTGGTTGTTTTTGCCTTCCTTTCTAAATTGAGTTTTGTTAATATTCTCTTTGCTGTAATCGTTGGATATGTGGTTTTTAAAATGCCATATACCCAATTAAAGGGTTATTATCGTAAAAATTTACACCATATTAATCAAATGTTACCATATTATCTCAAAAGTTTGGAAATCTTGGTTCAACACTATACTGTTCCGGTGGCACTAAATCGTTCGATTGAATCAGCCCCAGAAATTTTTCAACCGGGTTTACGACGCTTGATTGCTAAAATTGAGGCTGGAGATGCTAGTGTAGAACCATATATGGATTTTGCCAAGGAGTATCCTGTTCGTGATTCAATGCGGATGATGCGGTTATTATATCGTTTAGGAGTAGGGTCACAAGAGAATAAACAGGAACAGTTAATGATGTTTTCTAAAACAGTGTCGGCTTTACAAAATAAAGCCCGTGGTCAACGTTATAAAGATCGTCTTGATAAAATGGAAAATAAAACGATGATGATGTTAGTTTGTACTGGTGGGGGAATTTTAATGTTGATGTTGTTCTCCATGACGATGATGATGGGAATTTAAAATTAGGAAAGAAGATTATAATACCTTTAAGGTTCACACTAAATAAAAAGAATGATAAAATTTATTTA
>CAJTRV010000037.1 GCA_910578855.1 uncultured Bacilli bacterium | reverse complement strand
AACAATTAATTCTGAATTTATTTCATCAAATCCTGGTTATGTTAATTATTTAAAAGGTGTTGATTTGGGGATTCTTTATCAATATATGCCAGTAGAAGTTGAAGGGATTGGCTATGAAAATATATATAATTTTCTTAGTAGTAAAACTGATTTTTATGGTGTTATGAATTTTATTACGGAATATAGTGGCGTTCTTGATAGTATAAAAGAAGCTTCCGCTAAATATATGCTAGAATATGAGTTACAGTTTTCAACGGAAGATAATATGAGTCAACTCCAAAAAAAAATAAATGAAGTTTTTAGAAGAATTGTGATAGAAAAAAAAGAAATAACATTTCCTAGAAACATTCCTAAACAGTTGAGGGAAAATTATCCTACTATGTTTTTGAGTAGTGATGCACCGGAAGAATTAAGGGAAGCTTTTTATAATAGAACAATTAATTCTGAATTTATTTCATCAAATCCTGGTTATGTTAATTATTTAAAAAGTGTTGATTTGGAGATTCTTTATAAGTATATGCCAGTAAGTGTTATTGGAGAAAATAATAGGCATTTCAAAATCAATTTAGTAAATGCGATTCAACAACTTTTTGGTACTGAAGCTTGTTTTGATATAATGTTAATGTATGGTAAGTATATTGAATCAATTTTTGAAATTAATCGGTTACAAAACTTTAAATTAAATTCTAGTTTTTCAAAGGATGATTTACTAAATGAAATCGATTCTAATGTATTGCAAGCTATTATTGATGGAAAAATAAGATATGATGAAACTATTTCAAGCCATTTCCAAAACAATAATCCAACATTATTTTTAAATAAAAGTGTTTCTAAAGATATTCGTGACCGGTTTTATAATAGGAAATTTACTGTAAATGATTTTATTTCTAATCCTGATTTGCTTGATATATTTGGTGATACTAACGTTGTTTGTGGTTTTCCAGAAAATGTTTCTTGGATAATTCCTTTATTTGAAGATTATGATAATTTGAAAGTAGCAAATTATCATAGATTAAAAGTTATTTCAGCATATTTAAAAATTCAGGATAGAGATGTTGTATTAGAAAATAATTTTAAAGAATATGTTTTAGAATTTGGTAATCACATTGAGATGGAAAAGATAGAGTATGTTTCAGAAATATTGTCAAGATTATCTTTCACAAATTCAAGTGAGATATTTACATTTAGAAAAGAGTTAGCGAATGAAATATTAAAGTCAGCGAATCCTATCGAAAGTTTAAATCAGATTGAAGCTGTATTTATCAGAAATAATATTCCATCTGTGGGGAAAATATATTCTTGTTTTGAAATATTACATCCAAATTTCCAAGGATTTTTGTTTGACGATTCTAAGATATCACCAGTACTTAGAAAATCATCAACTATGAGCAAAAAAGTTGTTGTATTTTCAGATTTGATAAAATCATCTTTCGGTTCGAATAACCGGTCTGTAAATGCATACATAAAAAATATTGAAATTGGTTCTAAATTATATGAAAGTATAAGATCAGGACAAATTCAATATGAATCCCTTAATAAAGAGCAAATGAATGAGTTAACCACTTTTAGTAAACATTTAGCAACGCTTTATAATAGGACGATGAGGGGAAAAAAAGAAAACGAGACTTTTATTACTACGAAGGATAGTTTAACTGATATTTATGAGTTATCTAAGAAATTTTCACCTGATGGAACTTTAGACTATAATTTAGCTGATAGAGTTGTCAGAATGTTTTGTGGTTTTACTGGAATTAGTACATTGGAGCAAGCAAAATCTTATATTGAGCAAAAAATAAAAATTGCTGATAGTAGAAATAGAAATGCTTTTCGTTCAGAAGCGATTTTAGAACAGGGAGATTTTATTAAAGGAATTGGAGATATTACTTATTTAAAGAATATTTTACAAAATGGTAGTGTTTCAAAAGAATATCTAGGTTCTGCTGCGGGAAGTGATGCTACACCATTAGATACTGATGTATCTATTATCAAAACTAGGGGAACCATTAAGGATAAAATCGATAGTACTTGCGCAAAAAGTTATGGTCCTATTTGGTTTGTTTTAAAACATGATGATAGATTCATAACAACAAGAACTGGTGATGAAACCTTCGATGTTAAAAACGATCTAACGAAATTAGAAGTTTTCTATACTGGTGTTTTAGGTCCAGACCATTATGGAATAAGAACAGGATTTGCTTCTAGTGAAATTAATTACATCGTTGTAAATTGTTATGATCCAAGAATTGGTCTTGAAATTACAATGAATGGGTTTTATATTCCTGTAGCCAATAAAGAGGGTCAAATCGTATTTACCCCAAATGATTATGATAAGTTAAGAGAAAAAATGCGGGGACTATCCTATTATGATGAAGGTAATTATACGTTTTCTGAAAATTTAGTGATGGAAGAAACAGAGTATTTGGCTTCTCAATTAGAACAAAATAATTACGAAGTGCAAACTAAGAGTAACAAAATAAATGAGGTTATAAAAAAATCCCTTGCCGAATTGGGATTGCATTTAAAAACTAACTTAGATGGTGATTTGACAGAAGGGTTTGTAGAATTAATTGATACTGGTTCGACAGGTAGACGAACAAATAGGCCAGGTGATGGAGACTTTGACTTTATGATGAGATTAGATAAAAGAATTTTGTCTGATTCTTCAAAGATGGCACAAGTAAAGCAGGTATTATTAAGAGATTTAGGAAAAGAAGATTCATCAGAATTAACTGCTGCAGGTGATTTTAGACTTAAGGGAGTTCAAATTGATAGTGATGTCAATGTTGATATTGATATCACTTTTACGGGAAAAACGGATAAAATTTCCTATTCAACTGATATGGCATTACAAGATAGACTAACGACAATTCAAAAAATAAATCCTGAAAAATATAAATATGTTGTTGCTAATATTCTTCTTGCAAAACAAGTCTTAAAACAGGCTGAAATATATAAACCAAAACGTGGTGAAATACCACAAGGTGGTTTAGGAGGAGTTGGAATAGAAAATTGGATTCTACAAAATGGGGGATCATTTATCGATGCAGCAACAAGTTTTATTGAAGCATCTAATGGTAAAAGTTTTGAAGAATTTAAAGACAATTATCAAATATGGGATTTTGGTGATAATCATCTCGCCGAAAAATATGGACAATATCCTCATAATAATTTTGTTGCAGATAATATGAGTGAGGATGGTTACCATAAAATGGTGCAGGCTTTAAAAGAATATATGAAAAATTATCATTGCAATCAAGATGATAGTATTAAAAGATGATAAAATGCGAACAATTGATATCATCTTTTTTGTTGTAAATTATTTTTTCATTTTTTATTTTAAGCATCGAAAAGGGAAAGCTATTATGTATTATTAAGAATATATGTATATTTAGACTTTAGTTTTAAATAATGATTTAAGAATTTTTTCTTTGGTTAATGATTTGATAGATAAAATACCAGTTATTGATAATATTTTAGAACAAATTCGCTTTTATACTTTGTAAAATATAGACTTATATAGTAGAATTATATTAATGGAGTTGATCTAAATGGATATTGAGAAAATAAATGATTTTTTAAATTGTTATTTTGATGTAATGGGAATGACTGATGAATCAATCACTCACTCAACTTATTAAAAATAGCCCAAAGAAAACCATATAAATAACTAAAAAGATGTTAAAAACAAATAATTTAATATCTTCTTATAAGATAGGAAAAAATAAAAATATAATAATTTATAATAAAAGATAAAACTTGACTTTAAAGATATTATTAAAAGGAGGAGAAAATATTATGACAGATGAACAATATATTGATATAGCAATAGAGATTAGCAAAAATGCTAAATATCCCTATGGAGCTATTGTTGTTAAAGATGGAGAAATAATTGGAAGAAGTGATGATAAAACTTTAATGGAAACTAGTATGTACTCTCATGCTGAGTTAGAAGCAATAGAAAGTGCTTCTAAAAACAAAAATCTTTATTGCGATTTAAAAGGAGCAACAATGTATGTATCTTGTGAGCCGTGTATGATGTGTATGGGAGCAATACTTTATGAAGAATTAAAAAAGATAGTATATGCTGCTACACTACAAGATAGTAATGATAATTATTGCCCAGAAATGATTACTAATATAGATGAATTAGCAAAATATTCTAAAAATAAAATAGAGATAATAAAAGAGCTACATAGAGATAAGGCGGTTGAAGTTTTTAAAATGAGAGGAGAATAAATATGTGTAATTTAGATTTTATGAGTAAATTCAAAACAAGCGACATTAGGAGATGCAGTAATTCTTTTAAAAAGGGAAACACCATCAGTTGCAGGGATGCTTCCAGAAGAAGGTGCAGAGTTTCCTAAAGTAATTAAGTGGTATGAAGATGTTTGTACTAAAAAGTTTGGAGCAGTTAAGTTTAATTATATTATTATGATGTTGAAAGACTATTTTGTTCATTATCACGCATTCCCTAGATATGATAAAGATATAAAATTATTTAATATGGAATGGAAAGATACTGATTGGCCTGGATCAATTGATTTCAAAAGTGGAAATGAACTTGCCGAAGAAAAATTAAATGAAATTAGAGATTATATGAAACAATAGGAGGAAATATGAAAAATAATTATTTATTAGTACATGGAAGTTTTGGAAGCCCATTTTCAAATTGGATTCCATATTTAAGAAAAGAAATTGAGGGTAAAGATTTAGAAGTTTATACTCCAGATTTTCCAACAGGAGTTGGTTATCAAAGTTATGAGAATTGGTCTAAACTTTTGAAAACTTATGTAGAAGCAAATATCATTAATGAAAATACAATCATCTTCGCTCATTCAATAGCACCTATCTTTATATGTAAATTTTTAGTTGAGAATAAGATTAAAGTTAAGAGATTAGTTTCTGTTTGTGGATTCAATAATTATCTTGGAATAGATAAGGATTATGACGCAGTTAATGAGAGTATGTATTTTGATAATTTAGCAGATGTTAAAAATTGTTGTGATGACATTGTTTGTTTCTATTCTGATAATGATCCTTATGTTAAATATGAAGTCGAAAAAGAATTTGCTGACGTCATAACTGAAAATCAAATTTTGATTTCTGGGGGTGGGCATCTAAATTCTGAAAGTGGCTATACGAAATTTTCCGATTTATTAAAATTCATATAAAAAAGTGTTGAAAGTTTAATTGTTTATTTTCAATTCAATTTGTACCTTTCAGAGGACTGGAAGGACGAAGGAAAGGAATGTTTGATATTTATGAAAAATATTGCAATATTCGGAAGCTCTCGTTCTGGCAAGTCAACTCTTGCTAAAATGATTTCAAAAAAATATTCTAATTATCATATTATAATTGGAGATGATATTAGGTGGGCTTTTCAAGAAGTTTTACCTAACAATAGCATAAATAGTAAAGGCGGAATTGGAATGTTAGAAGATTTTCCTAATTTCTTATCTTGCTTATTCTATAAAAGTATAAAGAGAAATAAGGGTGAAATCAATTATATCGTTGAAACGTGTGATATAACACCAAAAAAAGCATATCAATTATTTAATAAAGAAGATACTCTATTACTTTTCTTAGGAACTCCAAGACAAACTATTGATGAACATTTTAATGAAATAAGAAAATATCAAACTGAAAAAGATTGGACTTATGATAGAAGTGATGAACATATTTTGGAACATTCTAAACATTGGATATCTAAAAGTATAGAGTATGAAAAAGAATGTAAAGAATTAAATATTTGGTTTGTCGATACTTCTTTCAATAGAGAAGAAGTATTAAAAGATACTTTAAAAAATATAGAAGAAATGATATTTAAATAATATAAATTTGGAAGATATTTTTATAAAATAACCAGCTACGACTTGGGCACAGAAAAGATTGAAATTGAACATAAATGTGCATTTATAAATGCAATGAAAATTAGATTAATTCTAATACAAGAAAAGTTTTTATTAGCTAAATAAATAGGAGAGAAGAATAATGAAAATAAAGAAATATCCTCAGTCATGCCTAATGATTGAAACAAACAATAAAAAAATTTTAGTTGATGCGGGAAGTTTAAAATATCAAGATAAATTTTTAGATAAATGGAAAAACGCCGATATAATTCTAATAACACATAAACACAGTGATCATATTAAAAGTGATGTATTAAAAAATATTAATATCCCTATCTATTCTACTGAAGAAGTACAGAATACTTATCCAGAAATAAAAGTTAATATTGTAAAAGAAAATGATATGTTAAATTTTGATGATGTGAAAATTGAAGTAGTTAAAGCTGTTCATGGCTACAATCCATTATTAAAAAATGGCGGTCAAGTATTTGAAAATGTTGGCTATATTGTAGATGATGGAGAACATAGACTATACATTACTAGCGATACTATTTGCTTTAACAATGATTATAAAGTAGATATTGTTGCACTGCCTATAACCGCTCATGGACTTACGATGTCATCGTTTGAAGCATCATTATTTGCTAAAGAATTAGGAGCAAATTTAGTATTACCTATTCACATGGATAATGAAAAATGTCCAACCGATATTGATTATATGAAGAAAAATTTTGAAAAGTTTGATATAAACTATAAAATATTAAATATAGAGGAAGAAATAGTGGTATAGAGGTGATGATATGATGAGAAAAGTAATAGTAATAACAGGTGGTAGTGATGGTTTGGGTAAAACTTTAGCTGAACAATTTTCAAAAGAAAATGATGTAATTATCTTGGCTACAAACGAAGAAAAACTAAAAAATGTAGCTAATATTAATAAGTGTGATTATAAAGTTTGTGATGTAAGTAATTATTCTTTAGTAGAAAAATGTATTAATGATATTATAGAAAAATATGAAAAAATTGATGTATTAATTAATAATGCAGGGCTGTGGATTCAGGAAGAATTAGACACTAATGATAGTGTTAGAATTAATTCTGTAGTAGATGTTAATTTACTCGGAACTATAAATTGTACTAAAGCTGTAATTCCAATTATGAAACAAAATAAAAATGGTTTACTTATTAACATTAATTCACAAGCTGGAATTAATCATAAATCCGAAAGAGTTGTTTATAATGCTACAAAATGGGGTGTGACTGGTTTTTCAAAATCTTTAACAGATGAAGTTGCTAAGTATGGGATTAGAGTTTCTAATGTTATGCCAGGTATGATGAAAACAGATATGTTCAACAAAATGAATATTCAAAAAAATATAGATAATGGCATTGATACAAAGGAAGTTGCTAGACTAATACAATTTATTATTGATACTCCATCTAATGTAATGATACCTGAAGTTGGAATTAAAAATATTAATAACTAAAAGTAAAAGGAATACTTAAAAAGATCCTTTTAAAACCTACTAAGTGTATAAGGCTGGCTATAACGACCTAAAGTACATTCATTATTTTAAGTATTTGAATTTTATCTAATGGGGATGTCAAGAAAAGTGAGTAAGTAGTTAGGATATTATATATATATAATATCAAAGAACTTAATTGGATCGGTTATAATAAAATAACCATAAAAGATAAGGACATGATAAAATAAAAAGTAAGAGAAAGAAGACAATACACGGAAGAATTTAAAAAACAGGTAGTATCATTATTTAATGCTGGAAAACCAAGAAGCGAAATAATCAGAGAATATGATCTAACTGCCTCCGCTTTTAATCGAAGATTTGAGAGTTTTGGGGAGTTAGAACGTGAGTTATTCGACTATGTGAACTGGTACAATACGATTCGGCTTCATGGTTCACTTGACTATCAAACTCCATTTGCATACCGTTTACAACTGTCCTTATAAATTTTGTCTAAAAAATGGTTGACAATCCATATATTCTATTTTTCTAATTAAATCAATATTTATTAGGAAATTTATTAGGAAATTTATTAGGAAATTGTGTAAAAATGTAGTATAATTAAGTTAGCAATCATTGGAGGTTATATATGTTAGACGTTATAGAAGATACAAGAAACGAATTTAAAATTAAATTAACTGATAATTTAGAAGAAGAGATAATAGGATTTTTAAATAGTAAAGATGGTGGAAATATTTATCTTGGAGTTAATGATAAAGGAAAGGTTGTTGGATTGAATAATAATTTTGATTTACTTCAACGAAAGATAAAGGATAAAATTATTTCCAATATTGAGCCATCTGCTTTAGGATTATTTGATATAGAAGTTTTAGAAGAAAATGATAAAAGATATTTAAAGATTGTAGTGGCTAGAGGTTTAGAAAAACCTTATCACATTAAAGGTATGGGAATGACACCAGATAGCTGTTTTATTAGAGTTGGAAGTTCTAATGAAAAAATGAGTGAATCTTTGATTAATCAGTTATTTAGAGAAAGGACAAAAGATTCGCTAAAAAATATTATTTCTCCAAAGCAAGATCTAACATTTCTAGATTTAAAGTTAGCTTATAGAGAAAAAGGTTTTGATATTGGAGATAACTTTGAAAGGCAATTAAATTTTTATACAAATGATGGGAAGTTTAACTATATAGCTTATCTTCTTTCTGATAATAATAATGTTTCTATTAAAGTGGCTAAATATACTGGCGAAGATGTTGATGAACTTGAAGAGTATTATGAATATGGTTTTTGTTCTCTTATAAAAGCAACTAATAGAGTTTTAGAAAAATTCAAATTAGAAAATAAGGTGTTTGCAAAAATAACTTATCCTTTAAGAAAAGAACAGCAGATGTATGATTATAATGCAGTAAGGGAGGTCATTGTAAATGCTATTGTTCATAATGATTGGTCAAATGAATACCCTCCAAAATTTGAACTATTTAGTAATAAGCTAGAGGTATCATCTTTTGGTGGAATTCAAAATGAATTTACTGAAGAAGAGTTTTTGCTTGGCTATTCTGCACCTAAAAATCCAGAATTAATGAGAGTATTTAAGGATTTAGATATTGTTGAACATTTAGGAACTGGTATTCGCAAAATATTAAAAAAATACGATAAAAGTATCTATCATTTTTATCCACATTTTATAAGAGTTAGTATAAATTATATACAAAATGAATTTGAATACGATAATAAGAAATCACAAATTGTTTATACTGACTTAGACTTAACTAAAGTTCAAGAGGGAATCATTGGGTTAATACAAGATAGGCCAACTATTACGCAAAGTGAAATGGCAAACTTGTTAGGAGTAACTCCTAGAATGATAAGATACCATTTAAAAGAGTTAATAGATAAAAATTATATTACAAGAATTGGACCAAATAAAAAGGGAAAATGGAAATTAGAAATAGATAATAAAAATTAATGTATTTTTAAAATATTGAGACATCATGTTGCAAAAATAAATATAATAAACCATTTTAAATTTGCAAGCATTGCTTGCAAAATATGGAGGAAATTATGATAGATATTGATATTGTGAAAGAAAATATAAATACACTTTCAAAAAAATTAGATAGTTTAAATATTGATAGTATTTTTATAGAACAAGATGGCGAATTAGATAAGGTTTTTTATAATGAAGAAAAATTACATGAGTTAAGAAGTTGCGCAAAAATATTAGTTTCTATGGCAATAGGAATAGCAATAGAAGATGGAATGCTTGTTGATGGTATACCTTTATCATTAGATACAAAAATATATCCTTCAATAGAAAAAATAGTAGATATTAAAAATGAAAATAATTTAGCAAAAATCCGAAAATGGACAGTTAGAAATTTGCTAACACATACTACAGGATATGAAAGTCAAATGATGTCTGAAAGATATATTAAAGACATTAATAAAAATAAATTGTTAGATTATGCTTCAAACTTTGAAATTCCATTTGAGGTAGGAACAAGATTTGCTTACAACAATGTAGAATCTTTTATTTTATCAGTATTTTTTCAAGAAACATTTGGAATTAATTTGAAAGATTACATAAATGAAAAGATATTTAAAAAATTGAATATTATGGAATACAAATGGGATAATTATGGGAAGTATTGTCCTGCTGCAACAGGATTATATTTAAAACATTCTGATTTTCATAAAATAGGACTGCTTTTATTAAAGAATGGAAAATATAATGGAAAGCAAATCATTCCAGAAAATTGGATAAAAGAAATGTTGTCAATTCAATTAGAAACACCAACTGCATATAAACCAGAAAGAGTTTTACCTAAAATAGGTATTGGTTATTATACTTTTATTTCAAGGGATGGGTATCTCTTTAGAGACGGATCTAGTGGTCAATATATAATAATGAATAAAGGTAAAAATCTTCTAATAACTATGATGTCAACAGAAAAAAGATATGAATAACACAAATGAAATTTTAAAAGATATTATTTAGGAGTATTTAATGGATAAAATTATATGTGGTGAGTTACAGTATGATGAAAAAAAATATTATTTTAACTTTAGAAATAATATTCTTGTAATTCAACCTGAAAAAATGAAAGATTATAATAGATGGTGGTTTAATTACCAGGGTAATAATGATGGGGCTTTAGAGAAAAGAATAAATGTTGAAGGTGAAACAAACGAAGGAAAATTTATTTGCTTTGTGGATGTTAAATTTTCTCATTTAGGCAGAGGTACTTTACAAGCCTTTGTACCAGCTTATGTTTTAGGAAAAGGAAATTCTGTTAGTCCTTTGCCCAAATGTGTAGATATAGAAAAAATGAGTTTTGAAGGAAAAAGTTTGGACAAATTTTGCTATCCTAAACGAATTATAAAACATAATGATTTTTGTAAAGAAAAGACGGTTAAATTAGAAATTGATTACGATCAGTTTAAAAATCAAAGGTTTACTATTAATAAAGATGTTTTTTCTTATGATATTAATTGGATTATGCCTCATAGTTTAGATATTAATAATGTATTAAATGTTAAAACATTATTAACTATTATTTTTGATAAACCTAAAAGTATTAATGAAACTGTTGATTATTATAGAAAAGTGGAAAAATTTTTTTGCTTTATCAATAACAGAAGAATAGTTAGATTCTCTGATATAAAACTAAAAAAGAAAGAACCTGTTAATTTTGGATTTGAAAATGATATAAAGGATATAGAATTTCAATTTACATTATATATCACAGAGCCTCAAGAAAAAATCGATATATTGGATGATTTAAATTGTATTAGACTTGATGATGTTAAATATAAATATAGTAAACTTTTTAAGAACATAATTAATGAAGATTTCTTAATACATTATTATCCTCTTAACAAAAAAGAAGATTCTCTTGTAGATAATGATAAATTTACTCAAGTCTCTTCTGTATTTGAATCAGAGTTTAGAAAATTATTTCCAGATTTTAAATCTACTGTTAATAATGAATATAAAGTAATTAAAGAAAGTTTATTAAAGCATATTTCTAACAAAAAAACCAAATTAAAAAAACATCCAGCAGCAAATAAAAAGCAGATAAAAACTGAAATAAAATATTGTGAATACTTTTCTAAAATAATATCTAATATTGATGGGACTTTAGAAGAAAAAATTGCGTATTCACTTAACAGATACCAAAGTATTTTAAATGAAAAAAGAAATCATTTATTAAATGCTTATCATATATCTAAAATAAAAAATACTATTTTGGCCCAAAGTTTTTCAAAAAGAAGAAATAAAATATCTCATGGTGAATCAACTGGAAATTTTAATGATCGCGAAATAATTTCTTATATACTACTAAGAATGTGCATATATTGTCTGACTTTAGAGCGTTGTAAATTTTCTTTTGAAGATATAGAAAAAATGGTTAATAAACTATTCTAAAGTAAGGAGTGAAAGTTATTATGAAGGCAAATTTAATACAAGTATTTAATGAAAAAATTTGTTTATTAAAAAATCTACAAAATCATAATAGCAAAGTCTGTTAAGTTTATTTGATAGTTCGGATAAATTGTCATAAACATTTGATAGAAAAATTTTAGGATTCATCTATATATTTATTATTTTCCTTTCGGGGTAATCTTGAATTAGCATTATAAAAAAGTTGGATTGAGATAGTTTTGCGTTATCAAATTTGGGTATGTCAAGAAAAGTGAGTAAGTAGTTAGGATATTATATATAAATCATATCAAAGAACTAGTAATTAATAGTAGAAATAAAGTATATAGTGTTGTAAATACTGAAATGCTTAGTTTATATTGGAATATTGGAAAAGCAATTATGGAAATACAACAGGGCGATGAAAGAGCAAGTTATGGTGATGCCGTTCTTGATAGGCTATCACAAAAATTAACTGATGAATTTGGAAAAGGTTTTTCCTCAAGAAATCTGCGAACTATGAGAAAATTTTATCTAATATATCCAATTTGGCAGACAGTGTCTTCCAAATTGAGTTGGTCTCATTATTTAGAATTAATAAAAATAGAAGAAGATAACAAAAGGAATTTTTACTTTAATGAATGTATAAATACTAGATGGAGTGTTAGGGAACTTCAAAGGCAAATCGGCTCTTTATTATATGAAAGATTAGCCTTATCTACTGATAAAGAAAAAATCTTAGAACTTGCTGAAAAGGGTCAAATTTTAGAATCAAGTAAGGATTTAGTAAAAGATCCATTTGTTTTAGAATTTCTTGATATTAAAGAAAATACAGACTATTTAGAAATAGATTTAGAAAAAATATATTAGAACATTTAAAGGAAATTCTAAAGGTTCTATGGTTATTTTCATTTGTAAATCCTCCTTTCAAACATGAAAAATTCCCATATCAACGAGTGGTATAGGATATTTTTTGGGTATGTCAAGAAAAGTGTGTAAGTAGTTAGGATATTATATATAAATCA
>CAJTRV010000036.1 GCA_910578855.1 uncultured Bacilli bacterium | reverse complement strand
ATAATATAAGTGATTAGTTGATCATTTATTTGCTTCTAATTCGCTTTTGGTTTTTTAAAATATAAGTTATCTTTTTTACATTTATCATGTTCATAATTATATATCTTACCATCAACACTATGAATATAAATATTGTTTGGATCCACTTTATTATCATAGTCATAATCCATTGATATAATATTATCGATTGATTCATTCTCATTTATACATGTAAATACATCGTATTTTATGTATTCAATCATATTTTCATTATTTAAATTTTTATAATTAATATAAAAGAATAATATAAACAAAAATAATATAAATCCAATAATATATAATCCAATCTTTAAATCATCGTAAGAATCCGCATATTCTTGAATCTGATCCTCTAATCTCTTTAAATCTCTTCGAATGTTATACATAATCATAGACCACTTTTCTAATCTTAAAGCGAGTAGAGTGGTCTACCCTATTCCTATATCGATTAGCTAAATAGGGGGATTCAAACACTTTCACAAAATTATTCTTTCTTTTATCATCCCAAACAGTAAATATTATCATTCTTCTATTTCCTTTCCATTAAATTGTTCTTCTAATTTTTTAACACGGTAATTTAAAACTATAACTGAAAAACTTAACATCATAATCAAAAACAAAATTGCCATATAATCACACGCCTTTCTTATATTCATAAAAATTTATTATCTGTCCAAATTGATCACAATAAATGCTCTCATAGACCTTTTTATTGTCTAAAACATCGATATACAGTCTAAAATCATTCATATTCGATAGATCAAGCAATATCTCATTAGGTTTTAGTAAATTCTGTGAATAATAATATCGTCTCTTTCCCCACAAACGATTATCTAAGTCTTTCGTAAGATATTTTGTCAAATAACCTACTACATTGACATTATCCATATCCTTCACTTTCGAAAATCCATATTTCCAACCCTTAATCGTTCTACCGGTATCATAAGAATGACTCTTAGTTGAATAAGTCACAACCAATTCTTTACTTAACAACGAAAAATCGGTATAATCAATATTGGTTAATAAGTGATAATGTACAGCGCCTCTTTTTTGAAACTCAGGAACTGCTACATAACAGAAATCGCTCTTTAACCTTTTTATGTATGTCCGCCAAATATTAAATTTGGAATGAGCAACTTCAACATCTCTTATATTTTCAGCAAATGTTAAAGTAACAAATGTTTTAAAACGACTTTCATTCGACTTAATTAAACGTTGTAACGAATGTTTCGCTCGATTAATATTTCGCGTTTCAATAATCTTTTTATCCGGACCAGCTCGAGGATTTTCAAAACAAATCTTTAAAACTCGTTCAATACCAAATGGTGTATATCTTGTTAATTTAATTGCTCCGCTCTCAAACAATGTTGTATGACTCCCCCACTCGTCTAAATGATCGATATCAATATTGTCATTCATTACAATATTTTTTTTTGATCTAAAATAATAATCAGGGTTCATCACTAGTAATTTCTCTTTCTTAACTTTATAATGATTATAATCATAAACTTGGACATAGTTACCACATTCGACGATTTTCACCTGATACATTTTCGAGTTAGTTTGAGATATGAGACTACTATCAAGTAGCGCGCGCGTGATTGTATCACAATCACTTCCGCTTGTCAACACCCTTTGTTTCAATCCATCTCGATATAGGTCCAAATCGGATCCTATTTGCCTTTTTTCCTCTTTAGTTATCGAACGATGATATTTTACTTTCCCCACTTAAAATATCACCTCTTTTAAACAATCAAACAAAAATGACCAATCTACATCATACATCAAATAATTAACAATTTTACCAACTATTATCCCAACAAATGCACCCAGTGCATACCTTTTTATTTTTCTCATAAAAGCTCCTTAAAATCGCAAATAACGTATAAGTGACGAGGCATAGCCTCACCGTCACTTATACCATCATCTCCTTTTTCTTTTAACACCGCTATCATTAATATCTAACCTAAACGTTTCTAAAATATCCTCTTTTGACATTTTCAAACTTGTCCAATTATCATTATCCAATAACGGCTCTCCCTCAACCAATGCACTCATACATTTCGTATCATATGAGTTAAATGGACCTGACAAACCGAAAATACGCCATTTTTTACTAAACTTATAAGCAACCTCATTCTGTTTTACACAAGTAGGCAAGCCAAAATCTTCAACACGATAATACACATTGATTTTTAAAATTCCAATTCCTTTATTCGTAAACGGTATTTTAAACTTATGAAATTTATCAATATCATGGAGTTCTTCAGCTAATTTTTTAAATACTGTTGGAACTCGTCCTGGATCTTGTGAAATTATATATATATTTGATATACCAAAATGACGATGAAATTGAAAATTAGTTCTGACATTTTTCGGAACATCTTTCCATTCTGACGAATCATAATATGCTTGAATTTCATCAATTACAATCTGAGTATCCATCGGATATCGCCACAATTTTTCAAAATCATATAATGTAAATTTTCTTGTGTAAACTTGTTTCTTTTTATCTAATAAAATTGGAAAATTACTATACACATTATTATAAATAACTGGTCTCTTCGTAATTTTATTATAAACACGACGCAACAATCCATTTTCTTTTTTATAATGAACTAATTGCATATAAGTCGCAAGAACACTCTTACCCATACCTGGACGACCATTAATTGAAATAACACTCATTTTCTACTTCCCCCTACATAAACTGACTCAAAAAATTCTTAGTAAAATATGCAAATTTTATAATGCAAAAAATTATAAAAAACAAAAACAGAGCATAGAAAATATTAAAAGTTAACAAAATAGATAGTTTTTCATAATCGGAAAATAAATTAAAATCAATTCCTGGAAAAAAACTAACAATTTTATCAAACGGGAAAAATACATAAAAATCTTTTATCAACATCTCATTTCCTCATCTTTCTCTTTTCTTTACTCTGCCGACGTAAATATTGATCCATACCTGGTACTTTTCGATGTCTTGCATCCATATACTCATGTTTTGGAACATACTCACGATCTTTCTTTTTTTGCTTTGCATTTTCCGTTCTAAAATTAGAAAATCTAAAATATGGTACAACATTATGAGTCTCTCTAAGGCCCAATGACATAAAATCCAAAATCAAAAAAACTACACTTAGTCCTATACTAATTTCCAGCAAGCTAATATTTCCAATTAATTTAATTGATAAAGCATAATTAAATAAGCGACCAATTGCACTTAATACCCACAATACACCTTCATATATCATTTTTTAATCACATTTCCTAAAAAAATAGATACACTGCAAAAAGTCCAAATAAACATAACTGAAAATACAACCGTAATAATCGGATATACAAACTGGAATTCTGTAGGCACTTTCCCAATAAAAGATACAACCAATTCATAATAACTAGATACCAATTTTATCACCTACTTTTCTAACAAATCTAATGCAATAATTTTATAACAAGTATAATTATTCCAACTGTAAAATACCACAAATACACTGTCAAAATAGTTGATGGCATTGACAAAAATAATGCATAGACAAACTGACCAACCAAATTAAAAACCTTAAATAACGAAGTCATGGCATCAAATGAATGTTCCAAAATATTGCTAATGCTGAACTCTTCTAATAAATTTTTACTACCAGCATCTGAACCGTCAGGATTGATATTTGATGGTGGTTGAAGTGTGATTTTATCACCGTTTGGTGTTGTATATTCCTTATTATCCCATTCGTTTTCAAACACAATCACATCAAACATATCACTATCATATCGAATCAAACTCCGGAAGACAGAATTATTTTTATATTCTTTATTCACAAAAAATAACGAAATATGTTCTTTAAGCTCCTCTTCTGTTATATATTTTAATGTTCCAAAATCAACTTCTATCAATTCAATCGATTCTGCTAAAAAAGAAGAATTATCAATAACATTGGTAGATTGACCATATTGTTTTTTAAAATAATAATTATAATTACCTAAAACATGAAATTCAAGATAATTAAATCTAGGATTAACTGTCTTCTTAAACACCAATTGAACCGCATACTTATTAGTAAGATCCACTGTTTTATAATCACTCCGACGAATCATATCATGATTATAAAATATACTATCAGTCATTTCACTATTATCATCATACATAAATGCATTATACCAATACATTTTATATCGATGATTTTCCACCTGATATGGTAAATATAATTTTATTCGAATAGAATTAAGACTTTTCAAAAAACTCTTTGAAAAACGATGCTTAAATTGCCCATTTTTTGATTCTATTATCTCGGTCTTTTCAACATCCGAACCTTTTAATGTGTAAGTAAATTCTATTGGCCTCATTCCATAATGGCCATCATCATTTAATATAAACCATACATCTGAATAAACTTTATCGGGGTTTATTGACCAATCCATATATGAATAATCATCACTATCAATTAAAATTTCTTCTTTTTTTGAATTTGATGGAGGTTCATCTGGATTATATTGCGAATTATTAGATATAATCACATCACCAATTGCATAGATAATATTATTCAATTGGATATAATCGACTAACTTATTATTGGAATAATCAGTCGCATCAAATATATAATCAATATTAGAATCAAAATATACGATCATATCCTCTAACTTTGAAATATCTGTTGATAAATATAAAGTATGAGATGTTGTTTTATTAGCATGATTAGCACTATTATCATGAAAAAAAATCGCTTGTTCTGCATAATTATCATAATAAATATCAAACGACATCTGGGCACTAGATAACGATGTTCCTTTCAGTTGAAGAACCGGTTTAATTTTATTTGTTTCCGAATTAAAACAAATACCACTCGATAACTTCAAGGATACATCATATCCATCCGCTTTAGAAATAAAATATTTATAATCCTCGCCAAAACGGTTAGAACACTCCGTATGCATTGACGCCTTTAATTTACGATAATATTGATACCAATCTTGATCAACATCTTTTAAATCTTCCATTGATTTAAATTCTATTTTTTGCGGTATCGTCAATGTTACATTATCGGCTGCTTCTACATCAGGAATCAAAATCGAAGCAATAAAAATGACAAAAAAAACTAAAATAATCTTGGTTCCATTTTTCATTTATAAAAATCACTCCAATTCTGAAATTGCTGACGTTCTTCATCAGACATTCCACCAAATAAATCTAAATTTTTTTTAAGCTGAATATAAACAAAACTAACCAAAATTAAAGCTATATTCAAACAAATAGAAAATCCTAATAAAAAAGATATCATATCACACTCACCTATCCTCTGTTTTAACACGGACTTGGAACCGTCTAACGGTAACATTATAGGGAGAGGTATTATCCTCGTAGACGACGGTAAAACGTTACCACAGAAAATACAACGAATAACACTACACCAATAGACAGCATAGGAGTTGTCATAATCGTAGAAATTAAACTAGTTGCACTTGATAATAACCATGTTAACACTTCCGTACATGTCGCTAAAAACGCAGTCATAGATCCTCCTTCTACTTCTAGTAAATACATTTAAACCTACCTCCTTTATCCGGAAATAAAAATTTCCCCATTTTTTTATATCCAATAAATTTTATAGAAAGAGTTGGTAACATCAAAAGAAATTTTATATCAATTTCTTTTGATGAATCACAATTTTATATCAAACTAATCAATCAATAATTTTCTCGGCATATACTCCCTCACTCCGTTCAGTCCGTTATTCCAATTCCTTATTGATTTATTATTTTTTCCATCTCCAAAGAAAAGAAAAACGCCTTTTTCGTATCATTTTAGAGTATTGTAAAGTCTTCATACGTTCATACTCAGACAACGATATGAACCGATTATCATATTTGACTTTAATATCAACAACAGTCCAATCATAACCGTTTCGTTCTCCAATTCTCAAAGTTCTAAATTGAACAAGACGTTGGTGTATTTTACCGTGTTGATCAACATAAACATACAAATATTGTGTCATTACAACATTTGACCATTAAGCTCCCGAATTCTAACATCATATCCTTTATTAGTTGGAACATTTTCAACACCCAACGTCACAAATTTCATTGTATTATTTTGAATCTTCGAGAGAACATTCCCTCTTACATTCGCTTCAAAAATATCATAACCAACACTATTTTCAGTATCAGCACTCTCTCGACAATATTTTATCTTAGTAATCTCTACTAACTCTCCAGTCTTGTCATTTGTAAATTTAATCAACTTCGCATTAATAATATAACTTTTAATCTTTTCCATTTTCTTTTTCCTTTCATATTCAATAAATAATTCATATATTATTCTTTATCTAAAAATGTGGAATCAACAATCCAAACATCTTCATCCATAAATCTATTTTATTATGCAATTAGTAATATATTTTCTTCCATTAACTTCCCTAATTGTTGCAAAGAATTTTTTTCCTATTAAATCTTCAATTTTAACATCACACATACTTGATAAATTAACTTTTTCTCCTTTTTTATTTCCTGTTAAATATGTAACATAAGTATGTCTGCTATTTAACATTCCATTTTCCCATCTTTCAACATCTTTTTTGTAAATTGTCATTTGTTCCATTTCCATTTTCTTTTTTCCTTTCATATTCAATAAATAATTCATATACTATTCTTTATCTAAAAATGCGGAACCAACAATCCAAGCATCTTCATTCGTAAATCTATCTTTTCCTAAATATACAGTTCTTAATTTCTCGTCATTATAATAAATCACAAGATCATTAAACATATTTACGATTGTAACATAATCTTCTGAACCATCTTCAGTAACTTTTACACCCTCCATAAATGTTTTTTCAAAATGAAAATTGTTCCCTTTAAAATTATCTTCTAAATATTTTTTAATCAATTCATCTTCAATATTTTCTAATTCTTTTTTCATTTTCTTTTTTCTCCTTTTCACATGATATCTCATGTATTTATCTATAGTATACACTATATTTCGTGTATTGTCAATACATTATTTATCATGTATGAGAAAATATATTTGGAAGTGAAAAAAATGAATTTTAAAAGATTAAAAGATTTAAGAAATGATAAAGATCTTTATCAAAAGGATGTAGCTAAAATTTTAAATACTACTCAACAATATTATAGTGAATATGAACTTGGGATAAGATTAATTCCTATAGACAAACTTGATATATTAGCAACATACTACAATACCTCTATTGACTATATTGTTGGGAGAACAAATATAAAAGAACCTTACCCAAAAAAATAATTGATAAAAGCGCTAGTACAGGCTTTATATTTTATATAGATATATTGATCGAAAGGAGTGCGCTTTATGAAAGAGATTAAACAAGGCTTTTTATGGACAATTGGTGCATTTATAGGTGGACTAACTATAGCACTATTTATGTCAATTATATTTTGGATTAGTTTCAAAATCGGAAGTATTATTAATCCTTATTAAAAAGAACGCTCGTGGGGAATGCTCGCGTTCTTTTTTCAAATCAAAAAAAAGTAATATCAATATCACTTTTTTCTCAAATTTTATGTTAACTCAAAATAAATAAATATTATAGATTATCGTAAGTTGTATAGTTTCCATAATATAAGTGATTAGTTGATCATTTATTTGCTTCTAATTCGCTTTTAGTTTTTTAAAATATAAGTTATCTTTTTTACATTTATCATATTCATAATTATATGCCTTACCATCAATACTATGAATATAAATATTGCTTGGATCTACATTATCATAATCATAATCCATTGATATAATATTGTTGATTGATTCATTCTCGTTTATACATGTAAAGTATCGTATTCTATAATTAAATATATGTTAAAAAACCAAGCTTAAATTATACTCTATACTCTATTTATTGCTAATTAACTAATTACTAGAATTTTCATGTATAAGAGGGGAAGCATTATGCTCACCTACTCTAATGATAACTCAAAGAAAAGAGGGGAGTGAACATTAAAAAAATAGTATTTAATCGTTAAAATACTATTTTTTTTAATACCATATGTTTATATTAATTGGTTATTTTTCGCGATTGGATTTCCGCTATTTTTTCAAATACTTCGGCCGCATTTGCCTCGTTAATCTCAGTATAACCTAATTCTCGCATTGCTTGGACCTTGGCAGAATTTAGTTCTAATGTTCGGCTCATTTTTTCTTCAATTTTATGTTCGATCTGATTGACAAACCGGCGATGAGATTCTGCTATTTTCGCATTACTTGCTCCCCCATTATTATATAACGTCATCCCTGAAAATAAGATACTTTCAAAAACAAATTGTTCTTCTTCATCAAAAACAAATTCTAAAGGTTTAATAAAACCCGTTGCTTTTGAAACATATGCCAACATATATTTTAGTTCTTTTGAGGTGTCTAGTGATTGAATAAAATGATACATATATTTGAAAATATAGTAACTCTCATCCGTTTTATCATCTTCTAAACGCTCTTTCATAATGTCAATGATATTATGAACCAATTCTTGATCACGTTTTTTTAATCCGACCAAAGACTTACTAGTCGCTCCCCCACTCTCGTCATTTTCATTTAAAATATTATTCATGCGATTTTCTACACTTAAAATATAGTCAGTATCTACTTTAATCTGTTCTAATTCCTCTGGTGATTTAATTCCAAATAGATTTAGCAGTAGTACCTTTTTATCTTTGGGCCATTTATTTATATCATCTAGTTCTAAATAATTATAAATCATTTGTCTAGATACTCCTAAAAACTTTGCAAGTTTTACTTTTGATATTCCTAATTCATGTAACAATTCATTTAGTCTGTCCATATCTATAACCTCCTATTATCATTTTATCACACATGTGTCAAATGTCAAGTGTCAAGGAAAAGTATACTATAAAATCACTTGTCTAAAGTGATTTTAATTTGTTTATAAATACCATAACTTTTGATTGTTTTTTCGTACTTCCTTTATAATCCCTCCACCAAGACACTGTTCTCCTAAGTAGAAGACACACGCTTGCCCTGGGGTTACTGATTTGATCCCTTGTGGATAGCTTACCAGCAAAGTTCCATCTTCAAGATTGGTAACGGTTACTTCATGGTCTGTTTGGCGGTATCGAAATTTAGCTGTACAATGTTGAGGTTTGATATCACTATTAAAAGTAACGGTATCAACAATACAGGCATCGCTCATTAAATAATCGGTATTTCCATATGAAATATATAAGATATTTTTTTCAAGATCTTTTCCAACGACAAACATTCTTTGTTTACTACCACCAATGTTTAAACCTCGTCGTTGACCAATGGTATAATACATCAAACCAATGTGACGACCAATCACCTGATTTTGCTCAATGTCAACAACATCACCAGGGTGATTGGGAAGATAATTTTCAAGAAACTTAGTAAAATTACGTTCCCCAATAAAACAAATTCCCGTCGAGTCTTTCTTCTTTGCCGTAATTAAACCATATTCTTCGGCAATTGCCCGAACTTCTGGTTTGGTTAGCTCACCAATTGGAAACAAAACATTGGCTAATTGCTCTTGCGATACTTGGCTTAGAAAATAACTTTGATCTTTATTGGTATCAATTCCCCGCAATAATTTTCCGTCTTTGATTCGCGCATAGTGTCCAGTTGCGATATAGTCAGCTCCCAATTTCTGCGCTTCTTTCGCAAACATATCAAATTTAATATATTTATTACACATAATGTCTGGATTTGGTGTTCTACCATGCTTTAACTCATCTAAAAAATAAGTAAATACATAATCCCAATACTCTTTGACGAAATCTACTCGATGAAGTGGGATACCCAATGTTTCGCACACTTTTTTAGCATCATTATAATCCTGCTCTTGGGGGCATATATCTTGATTCAATAAATCAGGATTCCCCATAATATCATTATTGACTAAACTATCCCAGTTACGCATAAATAGTCCTATCACTTCATAACCTTGTTTTAAAAGAATGATAGCGGCAACACTACTGTCTACTCCCCCACTCATTCCAATGACAACCTTTTTTTTCATCGTCTGTATCACCTTCCACTTCTTGTGATTTCATTATACTATAGAAGAAAAAAAAGAACAACTATTATCAAAAATCATCTGTTTTTTCATATACATATGATATAATTTTAAATAGAGGTGACTTATGAAAACAAATTGGGATTATACACATTTATATTCAGGAGTGGAAGCATGGGAAACAGATTATCATAACGTAGAACAACAATTGGTAAAATTGGAGCAACAAATCAATGCTGATACACTTGATTATAACCATTTTATAGCAATGATAACCACACAATTTCAAATTGAAGAAACAATTGAGCGATTATATTGTTATGGAAAACGTCATGTTGATCAAGATAGTACGGATGAAATAATGACAACCTTATCGCAACGTGCATGGTCGTTATATGCCAAATTATTGCAATTAAAAACACAACTTGAAGCGTATATCATAAAACATCGACCGGATATGAAAGCTTGGGTTAATCGTCCGGAGGTGCAGTCTTACCAGCCATATTTAGAAACTATCTTTAAACAGCAACAACACATCATATCTAAGGAACAACAATCTGCCCTTGAAGTCTTAACAAAGCAACAGACATCAATTCAAAGACTGTATCGTGCTTTAATGGAACAAGACATTGTCTTTGGGACCTTTGTAGATCAAAATGGAAAAACTGTTGAAAGTAACCCAAGTAATGCTGAGCGATATATGAAGTCTAGCAATCAAGAAGAACGGCGCGATGCCTTCCTTGCCAATCTAGCCGGTTATCAACAGTTACAGCACTCCATGGCTTATCTATACAATATGAAATTGGATCAAGAAATCGCCCTTGCCCACCTAAAACAATATGATTCGGTATTAGAAATGAAACTTGATCAAGAATTGTTGCCAGCGGATATCGTCACAAAGCTAATTGAAACAGTTTTAAAACACTTAGACCCACTCCACCGCTATTACAAAATTAAAAAACGCGTAGCTGGATTAAAACAATATCATCATTATGATAAAGTTTTACCACTGGGAGTGATTTCGACTCAACACTACGAGTTAGAAGAAGCAATTGATATCATCAAACAAGCGCTTTCTGTACTAGGGAGTCCAACACTTGCCTATATTGATCAAGCCTTAGCTGAAGGATGGGTTGACTTTTTTGAAAAACCTCATAAACGTAAAGATTCCTTTACGGCAATTTCTTATACTGGAGTCCCTTACGTATCTGTTAATTTTCGTCACAATTATCAGAGCTTAAAAACCTTATGTCATGAATTTGGACATATGATTCACACAGCCTATGCAAAGGAACACCAACCATTTGTAACATTCGAATATAGTTTGTTTCTAGCTGAGATTGCCTCTAAGGTAAATGAACTATTACTTACTGATTACTTGCTTCAACATAGTAAATCAAACGATGAGGCAATCTATATATTAGATCAAACAATTCAAGGAATGATCAACTCACTTTATAATCAAACTATGATGACAGAATTTGAAATAAATGCCTTTCAACAAAAACAAGGAAATAAAATGGTAACAAATACCGTTTTAAATGAGACCTATTTATCGTTATATCAAAAGTATTATGGTGATACAGTCATTTGTGAAAAAGCATTAGAAACTGGTTGGGAGAAGATCCCGCATTATTATCTTTATGAAAGTTTTTATCTATGGCAATATGCAACCGGATTAGCCATTGCTGGATCGATTGTTTATCAATTACAACATTCTAACGATTTCGTTAATGAATACATTGCTTTTTTATCGCTTGGAAAAAGTGTTTCCATTACCGAGGCTTTAAAAACCATCCATATTGACTTAACGGATGGTCATTACATTGAAGACGCCTTAACATTACTAGATACATTATTATCACAATTAGAAAGTTTCATGGCCCAGTCATCATAATTTAAATCACTCTCGTTCCTATTTTATTATAGGAAGAATAAATTCGATGCAAGTTGGCATAACAAATACTTCAAATAATGAGGTAACACTAACCCCAATTACCGATATTAGTAACACCATGCTATAACGGGTCATAATTCGCTTGAAATCAAGCGTTTTTTTAGCAAGTAACATCTTACTAATATGAAGGGATAAACGCGTTGAATAAAGCATTAGAAAGGTATAAATTAAGATATTTCCTATATGATGCGGAAATACATAAAAGAAAGCTAGTAAACACCCTTTTAGCTTATATTGATAAATAATACTAGATACACTGAATCCTAGGATAAAAGCCTTAGAAAAATAGAAAAAAATCATAATTGGTAGGCCAATCACCGAAATTCCTAATAGCCAAATCATTATAACAAAAAATAAATTTGTTCCCAGTGAACTCATGAGCGCTTGCCCATAATTTAATTTATGGCTTTGAACTGAATTCGTAAACTGTTCTAAATAATCCTTAATCATTGTCTTATCACTACTATTTAACATTACAATAAAAAGGGAGCCTGCTAGAATTCCAATCAATAAAATTCCCAGTAAAAAGGTTAACATCTTTTTTTTATTCGTTACTTTGTTTTTTAGCTTGTCCATTGTTTTCATAAGTCACCTCTACTTAATCATATTAAACAGAATAAAATATATTCCAAAATATTATCTTTTCTAGTATAATGGTAATGAGGTGTTAAAATGAATAAGAAATCAAAGAAGAATAAAATAAATGGTCAAAAGATCGTCGTGATCTTTTTATTACTCGCGATGATTGGATCGTTTGTCGCTTCAATATTTGCTTATTTTTAAAACTAGATCAATTTGACCTAGTTTTTCTTTTTATTTTCTTTTAACAAATCTCTTATCTCAGCAAGCAATATTTCTTGGGCTGGCTTCGCAGTTTCTTGTGGTTGTTCTTCTAAAACATTTCGTTTTTTAGTAATTCGCTCTACTACTTGAATCATAAGATAAATTGATCCAGCGATAATTAGAAAATCAACAATATTCTGAAGAAACACCCCATATTTGATATTGGCACTCCCAATCGTAAACATCATTTTACTAAAGTCATGACCACCTAATAGGATTCCAATTAAGGGCATTAAAATATCATTCACTAGTGAGGTGACGATCTTTCCAAAGGCTCCACCGACAATAACCCCAACAGCCATGTCGAAAACATTTCCCCGCATAATAAATGCTTTAAAATTTGTAACTTCTTTCTTCATATAAACTCCTTTCATATTATTTCTAATCCTAACAATATAATTTATAATTTACAATATCAAATTGTCCATCTATTTTTAATTCTAAAGAACGAGAATGAGATAAATATTTTTTATCATTGATATATTGGATATCTTGGGGATCAATTGGATAATTTCCTAAATATTTTAAGCGTTTTAATTCTTTATCGTTTTCTTTCCAACAGATCGTTATAACATGATACAAGGTATCTTTCGTATACCTACCAATGTACGCTTGTTCACTTTCGGCAAATACTGTCTCAGGATTCAAGATTTCTTTATCAGCAGAGATCTTTATTACTGCTAAAGTTCCTAAATGGTGCCCATTATTCATCCAATAACCTACTTTTTGAATCAATATATAGCGGTCGTGATATTCTTCATTGATATGCTTTACCTTGTGAATTCTCCAAGTA
>CAJTRV010000035.1 GCA_910578855.1 uncultured Bacilli bacterium | reverse complement strand
GCTCTCTTACTACTCTTCTCTTCGATATTGGTGAATAAAATATCCCAGCTCGTTGAAATTGTTCCCGTTCCATTAATTTTGATCGATGAAGAAAGTGTGGCATATCCAAGAGCCATCCCGCAAATCATAAACAGAGCCACACTGATCGCTAATAATCTCTTTCGATTCTTCACTGCATTTTTCATTCTAAACACCTAACCTTACTATTTCAACTTAACTTTCTTATCATTCAATGTCATTATAACATATAACTAATTGCAACAGCAATCAACCCTTTTAAAATTTCAAAAAATATCCTCTCCACAAATAATGAATACATTATACAAAAAAAGGATCAACACCATCAGTATTAATCCTTTTATTAAATTATTTACATAGTTTTCCCGAGCCCCCAAAACGAGCCACAATCGATAAACATTATTACGATATTTAAATCATTTCATTTTCCGTATTACTTATACTAGCAAATGTTCTATTTCTAAGTTCCCTATACAATGAACATTTATTAAATACTTCATCATTGGTTCCCTTAGATACTACTTTTCCATGATCAAGGACAATTACTCTATCAGCAATTTGCATCATTTCTGGTTTATGAGTAATCATAATTATCGTATGATCATGTTTTAATTCCTTTAATATTTCCCCAACTTTTGTTGTTGAATTTAAATCTATATTACTAGTAACCTCATCAAATAATAATATTTCAGACTTTGTTAGTAGTGCTCTTGCAATCACCAACATTTGCTTTTGACCTTCAGATAACACGCGCTGTTCGTCGTTAATTACTGTATTATATCCTTTCGGCAAACTTTCAATAAAATCGTGTATTCCTACTCTCTTACAAGCTTCTATCTGATTTTTAAAATTAGAATCCACCAAAGATAGATTATCTCTTATACTCATCTCAAATACAAATGGTTTTTGAAATACACCAGATACATTAGAAGCATAAGTTTTTTTCGTATAATTATAGATATTTTCTTCATCAATTAAAATACTTCCAGACTTTATTCTATCAAGTCTATACAATAAATTAATAATCGTTGTTTTACCACTACCACTATGTCCAACAATTGCAGTTATTTCATTCGGATAGATTTTGAAAGTCACATTATTTAATATTAACTTATTTTTTATTTCATAATTTACTTTATCAAAAATAACCATACCATTTATATAATCATTGGTAATATCACCAAAATCTATATTATTATTTGAGGTATAATCAAGTATATTTTTAATTCTCTTTACTCTTATTCCATAATTACTTAAATTCAATAAATAAGTAAGCATAGAATCAGTACAAGTAATTGTTAATTCAAAATAACTGATTAATAATACCAATTTATCAATCGTCATTTTTTCAATAGAAACCAAATATGCTAAAAATATATAGAGCAATATTTTTCCTATATATACAATATAAGGCATTTTACAATATCGGTTCGTCATCGCAATTCGTTTGTACTTATATTCTTGCATCCATTTTGTTCGCGTTTTATCTAACTTCTTATTTAAATTAGGCATTATATTTAATGATTTAACTTGTTTTAAGTTCACCAACATTTGATTCAAAATATCAATAATTTTGTCTTCATACTTTCTAGTACCTTCATAGTACTTAGACACTTTTTTAGAATTATTGTTCATTAATATCAAATAGATAGAATCAATTACCAAAGCAATTAAAGCAACCAAAATATTATAAGAACTAAAAATGATAAATACAACAATTAATTGGACAAACTTCATAAGTGCTTCTGATGCTGCATTTATTACATCTACTAAATATCTAATATCATCACTTGTAGTATCAACAATCTTTCCACGAGAAATTTTGTTAAAAATAGAATCATTATTTGCAATATGTTCAAATAATATCTTCTGTACCTCTAAATGATAATAATTTGCCAAAACGGTATAAGTGTAATAATTCCAATTTAGCATACTAAAATAGACAACATAAAATATACAATACAAAACTACATAATACCAGATTCCATTGAAATTATGACTTGTTACGGTTGCAATTATTCCTGACGTCGCAATTGGAGGTAACAATGTAGCTAAATTATACAGACAACAACTTACAAACATCTGAATAACGACAAAAAACTTACCACTCGCAATATTTAATAAAGTTTTTACTGTATTAAAATAGTACTTCATTTAATAATTACTTAATATCCCTATCATACTCTACATCATTTATTTCATAAGTTCTATTTTTAGCAATAAGTCCCATTACTTTATTAACTCCCCATCCAACAAATGCTAAGGCGAAAAAGTATACAAATCCAAATAAACTAAAGGATGGCTGTGACTCTGTAAATAAATCTATAAGAGAAGCTCCAACTCCCATTGAAGTAACAATCGTTAAACTACCAATAGACTTATTTGTTATATCACTTTGTAAATCACTAAATAGCTTTTGGGCTGATACTACATAGTTTTTCGTCATACTCCATAATGATTTAATATAATCGAGAGTATCTCTTAATGTTTCATAACGATATCCAGAAATAGCAAGAAATTCTGCCAACTCTTTATCACTTTTAGCAATTTTTTCTCTAGTCGGAATATAAGTGCTCATTTGATTAATTCTACCATCAATAAGATTAATTGTTTTTGCATAACCTTCCAATTTGGTATTAAATTTAACGATATCTACTCCTTTTACTTTGGCATTTTCTTTTACTTTATCTATTTTTTCCCAAATAATACGATGTAAATTTAAATATCTATGTAATTGTCCCTTATACTCACGAATAAATATTTGTTCTTCTATATATCTTTCAATATTTGCAGATGTCTGCTTTTTATTATTGATAAAATAATACTTATCCCCTCTGGTTACATCATATTTTTCGTTTCTAAATTCAAAATATTTTTGCTTTTCTGTTCTTGCAAGTAATTGATCCATTTCCTTCTTTGTTGCATTATTACAAACAACGAAATATGGATATATTGTTTCAACATTAACCAATTCTTTAGGAACGGGTGCTCCCAAACTAAACAAATAATTAATTGCTGGTGATAAGCGATTTTCATAATAATCAGTAGCATGATCAATATCAGCAAATAATGTATCTTCACTAACAACTTCATTATTTAAAATAATTAAACCATCTTCAAATATTCTAACCTTTATATTTAAAGCTGTAGTAAATTCAACATATTCCTCCCCAGATACTCCATAATCGATTTTACCTATCTCCAATTTTTTACGCAATTCATTCAGCTTTACAGGATCTAAATCTAACTGTGTTTTACAATCTCTTAAAAAATCATAAATTTCTGATAATTGTAGCATTGTTCTTTGAAACCAGCCACCAATATAAACATTACTTATTTTCATAATTACTCCTCAATTATATATTTTTTGAAAAAAATTTCGCATCCACAACATCGAATTCATATTTATGATATAATCCGTGTGCAGCTTGTCGGAAATTTTTTGACCATAATTCGACACATTTACAATTATGCTCTTTGGCAATTTTAAAACATTCATCAAGCAATTTTGTTCCGATATGTTCACGTCTTAACTCTGGTTTAACGCATACATGATTTAAAATCGCATAAGTATTCATTTCCTCATAAATTGTAGGTATAATATTTATTTTTGAATGAGCAACTATCTCATTATCTTTAATACCAATAACATAAATTTGATTAACATCATTTTCATTTTCCCTATAAATTTTTTGTGCATACTCCAAAGAAGTATTTTCACCAAAACACTCATTACATAATTGAATGATACCTTCAACATCATCTAATGTTGCAATTCTGAATTGTACACTCATTTTTTAAACCTCCACTTTAAGTTTTCGTATCGTATCAAACATTGTTTTACTATTTATACTCGCTAATAACTAGGTATTCAGTCTTACCGTTGCCTGATATCTATTAAAATTGCTTTCAATCATCAATTATTACAATTCAATAACAACATCTCACTCGGTAAAACACTGGTTGATCATACTTGTTAACTTTTACATACATTCCTAAAAAAAT
Source organism: uncultured Bacilli bacterium (assembly GCA_910578855.1). Lineage (GTDB taxonomy): Bacteria > Bacillota_I > Bacilli_A > RF39 > UBA660 > MGBC107952. Next base: position 9,937 of record CAJTRV010000035.1, on the reverse strand, counting down.
AAACTATTCCAATAATTGATTGAAATAGTATCTGTTCTATTAACCTTTTCCTTAAGTATAAAATATATAACCAAATACAATTTTCCAAACAAAAAATACCACTTATTTAAAACTAACAGCTATTTTTTCTAATATCTTATTTTAAATACCTTACCTCTATTTATCTCCTCACTCCCTTATTTTATTATTGTTTTTATCGATACTACATTTATAATACCCCCCCCCAGGCGATTTTGTCAACTATTCATGTACCAACTACACAAAGAACAAAATTGAACAATAGTTTTAAATAGCACCCTAGATAATATCTAAAGTTTTAATAATTTATCCTTTTATCCAATTCGTAATTTTTATGATTATTATTAAATTAAGTAACCATTATAACGATCTTAAGCAACTTATACATTCGTCCAAAAAAAAGAGTCTTTCCTAACAAAAATCCTCTTTTCAAATTATAATATCGATAAATGATCAAACACGTGCTACTATGCCTCTTTTTTATAATCACATTCACTACATTTAATAATCCCTTTCTTGGTTACAACCAAGGCCTTCCCACAGGTAGGACAAGGCTCACCTGTTGGTTTATCCCAATAGGCTGTTTTACAAGTTGGATACTGATTGCAACCATAGAACACTTTACCACGTCGACTCTTCTTTTCGACGATCATTCCATGTTCACAGTTCGGACATTTAGAAATTTCCATTTCTTGTTTGGGTTCAGTCTTAATATATTTACATTCTGGGTAATTGCTACAAGCGACAAACTCCCCATAACGCCCTTTACGAATAACTAAATCACTACCACAGTTTGGACAAGCTTCCCCAGTCTTCTCTGGTTCTTTTTTCTTTAATTTGTCAAAGGCATCTTGTAATGCTGGCTCAAACTCTTTATAAAAAGCCTCTAAAGTCCGATACCATACCTTTTTTCCCTCGGCAATGTTGTCTAAATCCGATTCCATCTTAGCTGTATATTCAACGTTAATAATATGATCAAAACATGACTGCAATTTATCCGTTACTTCTATCCCAATCTCAGTCGGTTGAAACTTTTTCTCAACGAGATTGACATAACCACGTGACTTTATATTGTCAAGAATGGTCGCATAAGTACTTGGTCGACCAATTCCCAGTTCTTCCATCTCTTTAATGAGTTTCGCTTCTGTATAACGAGCTGGTGGTTTCGTAAAATGTTGTTCCTTTACAATTTCATTGGCTACAATCACATTAGACTGATAAGTATCAAGTGGAGGTAATATTTTATCATCCGCTTTTTCATAGTCTCCATAAACCTTTAAATATCCGTCAAACACAATAATCTGACCAGTTGCTTTAAATTGATAATTATGATTATCCAAAATTGCGGTTGTATTCTCAGTTTTCGCATCTTTCATAAGACTCGCAAGAGCCCGGTAGTAAATCAGACGATATAATTTATACTCATCATCAGATAGATAAGCGCGAACCAACAATGGATCACGCTCGATACTCGTTGGTCGAATTGCCTCATGGGCATCCTGTACATTCTCTGTTTTCTTCGCTTTACGAGCGAACCCAATATATTCTTTCCCATATTTTGCCTCGATATAATGTAACGTTGCACCAATAAAATCATCGGATAAGCGCGTAGAATCAGTACGCATATAACTGATTAACCCCACCGTTTCATTCTCTAAGCTAATTCCCTCATATAATTTTTGCGCAACACTCATTGTTTTTTTTGCACTAAATCCCAACTTTGTCGATGCTTCTTGTTGTAAGGTACTCGTGATAAACGGCATCTTAGCCTTCCGATTTCGTTTCTTCTTTTCGACACTCTCAATTGTAAATGTCTTATCCAATTTAGCTAAAATCTCATTGGCTTGAATCTCATCTTCTACTTTTATATCTTTGTGATTATACCAGCATAAATCAGCATCAAATTCAGCAAACAACGCCGTAATCGTCCAGTATTCTTCAGCGTTGAAGGCAGTAATTTCCCGCTCGCGATCAACGACAAGTTTTAAAGCAACACTTTGTACCCTACCAGCACTCGATCCGGCGGTCTTACTTTGAATTAACTTACTAAGACGAAAACCAATAATTCGATCGAGAATTCGTCTCGTCTCTTGAGAATTAACGAGATCTTGATCAATCTTCCGAGCATGGGCAAACGAATCTAAGACTGCCTTCTTTGTAATTTCGTTAAATACAATACGATCATAATTATGTTCATTCAATTTTAGTGCATCATATAAATGCCAACTAATGGCTTCCCCTTCCCGGTCAGGGTCAGTAGCAAGATAGACAAAGTCTGCTTTTTTTACTTCTTTTTTTAATTCATCGATGACAGTTTTTTTCCCCTTGATCGTCGTATAAGTTGGTTTAAAATGATCCTCCAAATCAACTCCGAGACCAAATTTTCCCTTGGTCGATAAATCACGTATATGACCTTTACTTGATAATACTTTAAAGTCTTTTCCTAAATATTTCTCAATTGTCTTTGACTTACTAGGTGACTCAACAATGACTAAATTTTTTGGCATAATCCACTTCCTTTTTTCATTAACCATTTATACACGAATATTTAAGACTTGTCAACTCTCAAACATACTCTCTACTTATCTTATACCATAAAACAGTAAAAAATTCCTACTCTAAAGTATACAAATTATGTTATCGTTCATGATAACATTGGAGGTATCTATGGAAAAAGAAAATAAACACATTAAATGCGATGTTAAAGACTGCGAATACAACAACTGTGAGTGTGAACATTGTACATTAGACGAAATCAAAGTTTGTAGTTGCGCCAAAGAAGAGGAAAAAGAAGCAACGATGTGTGACAGTTACAAATGTCGTAATGAAAAAAAAGAAAATGACGATGAATAAAAAATCATTTTCTTTTTTTATTGTTTTGCTATTGTTACAAGAAATAATAAAAAATAGTAACATTTTATTGCCAAGATTAGAAACCATCCTTTCCTATATAACGTTGAATATAGGGATTGGTAAACTGTTCATATAAAAGATCCGTATGTATCCCATGACCTGGTAATAATAGTGCTTCTATCTTTGATGTGTGAAAACGATATAGTTTCCGAATACTTTCTTTCATATCAGTTTCATTTCCGCCAAGGTCCATTCGCCCAATACTGCCACAAAAAATAAAGTCACCAACCAAGAAAAACTGATAGTCCTTAAAATAATAGGTAACAGAATCATCGGTATGACCCGGAGTAAACAATACGTCAAAGTGAAAAGGACCAATCTTGTATTCCTGTTCCTTTAAATTACAATGGTCATAAATCGGTACTTGATAGGTAGCAATACAATCATCAAGTGCTCCTATATGATCAAAGTGACGATGGGTAATTAAAATCCCTACCACTTTATCACTCCCGACTTCCTGCTTGATTTTCAAAAACTCGTCGCCAGGATCGACAATCAATACTTCTTTTCCTAGCTTCAATAAATAACAATTTGTCGCATAACTTCCAACGACCACGGTTTTAATCTCCATATCCCCAATTCGCATCTACAACTCCTCCAATAACGCTTTTACTGGCTTATATGTTTTCCGGTATCCTGGAATCAATCCATACTTCTTTATTGCTTCTAAATGTTGCTTGGTAGGATAGCCCTTATGTTGCTTAAATCCATACATTGGATACGCTTGATCAAGTTCATACATCATCCGGTCACGAGTAACCTTCGCAATTACACTAGCTGCAGCAATCGTAATACTCTTCGCATCACCCTTAATAATCGATGTTACCGGAATATCGAGTTCTATTGGCATCGCATCAGATAAAATATGAGCCACAGGTACTTTTTTTTGAACCTTCTTAATCGCTCGAATCATTGCTTCCCTACTAGCTGCATAGATATTCATCTCGTCTATTTCCTCTGGAGTACACATTCCAATTTCAACTGCAATAGCCTCCTTTATAATAATATCATAATATAAATTTCGTTTTTTCTCCGATAACTTCTTAGAATCAGTTAACCCTGGTAATACAAAATCATGTGGTAGCACAACACAAGCAGTTACCACTGGACCAATTAATGGACCACGACCTACTTCATCAACTCCACCAACAAATTTTACTCCTTCATTCCATAATGCCTTCTCATATTGATATAAATCTACCGTTTCCATAAATCACATTCCCTCCTTGGTATTATACCAAAGAATAGCCAAAATTGATAGAACAACCTAAATCATATTTTCTATTTGAGTATATCTATGATATACTTTCCCTAAGGAGAGTGACAAAATGGAATTACGTAAACAAATTGAACAATTTCAACCTGGCAATGAACAGGAACAAAAAGACCAAGAAATGATCCTAAATTACTTCGATACGTTTGATGATATTCTCACCCGTAAGAATGAGATCGTTCATTTCACTAGTTCGGGTTTTGTTTTAAATGAAACCCGTGATAAGGTCCTAATGGTCTATCACAATATTTATCAGTCATGGGCTTGGACTGGTGGACATGCTGATGGGGAACAAGATTTACTACAGGTAGCAATTAGAGAAGTTCAAGAAGAAACGGGAGCAAAACATGTAAAACCAATTACCGAGGAAATTATTGCCCTTGATGTTCTACCAGTCATCGGTCACGTCAAAAGAGGAAAGTATGTTACAGCGCACCTTCATATTTCTGTTGCCTATTTATTAGAGGTTAGCGAGCAAGAAGAAATCCATATCAAAGCCGATGAAAATAGTCAAGTAGGTTGGCTCCCACTTGATACCTTTTTAGACGAAGTGAAAGAGGAACATATGAAGCCTATCTATCAAAAGGTAATTACCCGGGCCAGACAATACCACTAATGACTATAAATCGCCTAAAAAGGCGTTTTTTTTAATCTTGTTCCACGAAAAAAGGCTATTTTTAGCCTTTTACAACAATATTCACTAATTTCTTTGGAACGACAATTACCTTCACAACCTCTTTGCCTGCAAGATGAGTCTTAACATTATCAATTTCAAATGCTAAGGCTTCCATTTCTTCTTTGGTAGTAGATGTTCCAATGGTAATTTTTCCCCGAACCTTACCATTTACTTGAACAACCATTTCAAAAGTGTCATCGACAATCTTACCAGCATCAAACGTTGGCCATGGTTCATAAGCTATCGTTCCCGTATGTCCAAGAACAGTCGTCCATAGTTCCTCTGTGATATGAGGGGCAATCGGATTAAGTAGTTTTACAAAACTCTCAGCATATTCTATTGGAAAAACCTCTTCTTTGTAAACTGCATTAATAAAAATCATCATCTGACTAATCGCTGTATTAAAATTCATCGTTTCATAGTCTTCGGTTACTTTCTTCACTGTCTGATGATAAATTTTTTCTAGTTTCTGGTTATCACGATCGGCAATTTTAGACTCTTCCTTATACAAGCGCCAAATTCGATCTAAGAATTTCTTTGCTCCCTCAATTCCCTTTGGATCCCATGGTTTGGCAGCCTCAATTGGCCCCATAAACATTTCGTAAAGTCTTAAAGTGTCACTTCCATACTCTCTTACAATATCATCAGGATTTACTACGTTTCCTTTGGATTTACTCATTTTTTCACCATTGGTTCCAAGAATCATTCCCTGATGACATAATTTCATAAATGGTTCTTTCACTGGCACATATCCCTTATCATAAAGATAATTGTTCCAGAACCGGGCATACAATAAGTGTCCCACCGCATGCTCTGGTCCCCCCATATAAAGATCAACTGGTAGCCAGTGTTTTAACAATGCTTGATCAGCAAATTCCGCTTCATTATCGGGATCAAGATAACGCATAAAGTACCAGCTAGATCCCGCACTTCCTGGCATCGTACTGGTCTCCCGTTTTCCTGGTTTGCCATCCATTACTACATTCACCCAGTCTGTTGCTTTTTCAAGTGGTGATGCCCCCGTTTTACTTGGACTATAATCAGCAAGTGGTGGCAATATAAGCGGAAGCTCCTCATCTGAAAGTGCTAGACTCGTTCCATCGTCAAAATTTACAATTGGAATTGGTTCTCCCCAATATCGTTGGCGGGCAAAAATCCATTCCCGTAAGCGATAATTAATCTGTTTCTTCCCCACTTTGTGTTCTTCTAACCAAGCAATCATCGTATCAATCGCTTCTTGTTTTCCTAACCCATTTAAAAAGTCAGAATTAATATGAAGACCATCCTCTGTATAAGCTTGAGTGGCAACATCTCCGCCTTCTAAGACTGGAATAATTGGTAAATCAAACTTCTTCGCAAAAGCATAGTCACGGTCATCATGAGCGGGAACAGCCATAATTGCTCCTGTCCCATAGCTTGCAAGAACATAATCAGCAATCCAGATAGGAATTTTTTTCTGATTGACAGGATTAATCGCATAAGCCCCAGTAAAAACACCCGTCTTATCTTTATTTAATTCCGTTCGTTCAAGATCGGACTTCGTAGCACAAGATTGTTGATAAGCAACAACTAAATCTTTTTGCTCAGATGTCGTAATCTTACCAACAAGTTCATGTTCTGGTGACAAGACACAGTAAGTTGCTCCAAATAACGTATCAGGACGAGTCGTAAACACTGTAAATGATAAATCAGTCCCTGATATTTGAAAATCCACATGTGCTCCAATACTTTTCCCAATCCAATTTCGTTGCATCTCCTTGGTTGACTCAGGCCAGTTTACCTCATGAAGCCCCTCTAACAGACGCTCAGCATACTTTGGAATATCAATGACCCATTGTTTCATATTCTTACGAACAACTGGATAGCCACCGCGTTCACTTTTCCCATCGATAATTTCATCGTTGGCAAGAACGGTTCCTAATTCCTCACACCAATTCACTGGCATATCAACATTACGAGCTAGTCCATCTTCATAAAGCAATTTAAAAATCCACTGGGTCCACTTATAAAACTTCGGATCACAAGTCGATACCTGTTTACTCCAATCAAAGGAAAAACCTAGCATCTTAAGCTGTTTGGTAAATGTTTCGATATTAGCTAAAGTAAACGTCTCAGGATGATTCCCGGTTTTAATCGCATATTGTTCAGCTGGCAATCCAAAAGAATCAAAGCCCATTGGATGTAGCACATTATACCCTTGCATTCGTTTCATTCGCGACACAATATCGGTTGCTGTATACCCTTCTGGATGCCCCACATGAAGTCCTTGTCCTGATGGATAAGGAAACATATCAAGCGCATAAAATTTCGGTTTCGAAAAATCCCAAACATCAGTTTTAAACGTTTCATGGTCCTCCCAATATTGTTGCCATTTTTTTTCAATTTCACTAAAATTATACATTTTTTCCACGTCCTATCTCTTTCTGATGTGACCTGACTGCTTCTAAAGCCTGTCGAAACACATCAATTGTTTCATATTCTATTCCGGGTATTAACCCATCTTCAGTGATACACTGACTATAAACTTTTAGGGGAATCTTCCACTCTGTTAACATCATTAATATAAACGAAATCTGCTTATCACTATATATCGCAAGCTGATGGGGTACAACCATAATGCTTGGAGGAATCTCATTATAACGATCCCGCGAATGATCAGCAATGGGAACCCCCATATTCGATAATGGAAATAACACTACCGCGCAGCCAGCCTCACATAAAAGCGTTGCTAATAAATTCCCATATTTACTCTCATTACCAACATAATTGCTCATTGGTGGATAAGCGATACCATAAAAATCACAAAAAAACGCTAGTAACAGAAAATGATGGGTATTTTTCTGATATAGTACTTCTTGCTCTTCAAGGGATAAAGTCTTTCCTATTTTCAACTCATATTGTGCAATGATGGTCGCATTGATTTGTAATGGAATTTGAATTCCATCTTTGATAAGGTATCCCTTTATCGGATCAGTCATATCAAATTGTAATAGCCATTCTGTTAGTTTTTGTCTCCAACTCATTTATGCCTTCATCTCTTTCTGTTTCTTCTTAAGATAAATTCCTAAGATATGATAACAAACCAAAATTGTAGGAAATAAAACAACAAAGCCCAAAAGCATCATCACGACTACATGATTTACTAAAGCAGCTATAAAAGCCGTGACGCTGATAATAATACTATTGGCAAATACAATTCGCTTCGAAAGCCATTTCATATCAAACTTTGTTATTTTAATCTTATATACTTTTTTTAAGTACATTACTTCTGTACTCTTTTTAAACTTCTCCAGTTTATCTTGCTTTCGTATCACTAGTAAATAATAGATAATATAAACAATACAAAAGGATACTAGGAAAATAATTATACCATTCATTTTATTCCTCCTCGTATGAAAAAAGTACTATGCTATAAGGGCGAGTCTCCCCGCGGTACCACCTTATTTCATAATACTTTATGATCTCTTATGTGTTAACGCTACGATCCATGCGGCGAATATCGCAACTCCAAAGCGAGTTCATTACCCTTGATTCTAAGTTTGCACCAACCACTTAGTCTCTTCTAATCAAGCATGTAACTACTACTCTTCTTCCTCGTTTTTAATATCTCTATTATATTATACTTATAAAATATATTCAAGCATATTTATCATTTTATTCATAAAAAGCATCTAACACGCTTTCATTATCGGTACCAAACCATGTTCTACTTGGGAGATATCGCTTATTACCATCACTACCTTGCGCTGTTTTATATTGTTCTAACGTTCCCACTGGTATTTTTACAGTATGCATCGTTAATTGATTACTAGGCGCAAAAATATCAATCCCTAAAATCCCAGGAACAGTTCCTTTAAATTCCACATTAGTAAGGGCATTATTCTGAAAAGCCTGTCCCGAAAGGGTGTTTAAATTACGTGGTAAGCTAATACTAGTTATCTTATTATTACTAAAAGCATTCGCCTGAATTGACGTTACTGTTTCGGGAAATATTACTTCGGTTAAGGAATTATAACAAAAGGCACTCGCCCCTACAATCCGAAGATGACTTGGTAGCGTTATTCGCTTAATATATTGTCCATTAAAGGCATTTACACCAATTACCTCAACTTGATCTGGAATAATAACATGATCACGATTAACTCCCGCATAACTATTTAAACTGGTTTTATTCTCGGTTCCATCACTATTCCGATTATAGATGAATGCCTTACTATCATCCATACTGTTTCCTCGAAAAGCAGCCTCACCAATCGTAGTTATCCCTGTCGGAAAATGAATTTCTGTTATCCTATTGTTGACAAAAGCAAAATTTGCAATTACTTTGATCGATTCAGGTAATGTCAATACTTGTAATTGATTGTTAAAAAACGCTTGATCGCCAATTACTGTAATCGTATTAGGGATTGCCACCGCGTTAATTCCCTGCTGATAAAAAGCTTGATATCCTATTTGGGTAATATCAACACCATTTATCTCTCGCGGAATATTCACATCTAAAATTTCACTATACCCATTCGTATTATTTTTTCCACAAAGATACTTGGTAATAATATTCCCGTTCTCATTCGTTTGAAAACAATCTTTAAACGTGGTTACTAAACCACTACTATCGATGTCTTTCTGTCGTACATTTACTTTTAAATCTAATGTTTTGGTTCCACTCGGTAACGTTGTCTCACCGCCTGGAATTTCAGCTCGAACAATAAATATTTTCTCATCACCCGCAAGTAGATCATCTCCAATCCGAATTCCACTTACTTTAAATTGAATCCCGGTTGGAGCTTCTCTATTAGCTTCCACAATTCCCGTAACACTTTCAATCACCGCATCGATATTTCCATTGTTTTTGATGGTTACATTGTACTCAATAAAATTACCAGGGGCTTCGATACTTACATCAAAAGTAGCAGTCAATTTATCTATAATTTCACTTTGATTACTACTAGCCCCCTTACTCCCCTTCTCTTCGATCTTTGTAAATAAGATATCCCAATTCGTGGAGATCGTTCCCGTTCCACTAATTTTAAGCGAGGAAGAAAGAGCGGCATATCCAA
>CAJTRV010000034.1 GCA_910578855.1 uncultured Bacilli bacterium | reverse complement strand
ATATTTTTCTATTTGTGTTGCTGCGAGCGGATTTCCATCAGAAGAGCATAAGATTTTTTTAAGATATCAATATCCTCCAGTTCTGTTTGATGTTTTCTTTTACCACGATTATCAATACCAAGTCTTCCTTCATCATATTCTTTATTCCAACGACTTACTGTACCACAACCAGAAATACCATATTTATTGTTTAGATATGATATAGTTGCACCTTTTTTAAATTCCTTTACAATTTTAATTTTTTCTTCTAATGTCCATTTTCTATGTTTTCCCACGAAAAAACACCTCCTTGATTCCCTCTAAATAAATTTTATCATTCTTTTTATTTAGTGTGAACCTTAAAGGTATTATAATCAATGCTATCCTTTTTAATCATGTTCCAAAATCCAACTCTCATAACCACCATTTAAATTTGCTGTATGATATCCTAGTCGATTTAATATTTGCGATACTTTCAAACTTTTGATCCCTTTCTGACAATATAAATAATATTGTTGATCAGGTAGTAAATATTTTTGATAATGCGCTAATAATTTATCGTCTGGAATATTCATTGCTCCAGGGATATGATTGTCATTATATTTTTCTACACTTCTGATATCAATGATTTGAACACGCCCTAATAATTTAGATAATTCCGAAACAGAAATACTTGATATCATATAAATCACCCTAGTGTATTATATGCTGAAGAATACTTGGATATAAATTATATTCGTGGAATTCTAAAAAAGAATAGTCGATACTATTCTTCTTCATCATAGAAGAAATCATCAAAGAATTGGTCATCAGTAACATACTCCTCTTTTTTTGCTGGAGTTGTTGACTTTTTTTCTGTCTCTTCTGATAAAATCGTTGTCGGCTTATTCTCAATTGTTGATTTTACTTCATCTGGTTTTGCAACAACTTTCTTTTCAATCACCGGTTCTATTTTAGGTTGGTGTACTGATTTTTCCAACGTTGGCTCTTCTTTGGGATTTCCCTCTAGTTCCGCAATGCGACTATCAATTCGCTTCAATAACTGATCAATCTCAAATTCTTGATTATCAGGAATTGACTGTTTTTCCTTCTTTAACTGAACTGTTACTGGAGTTGGTTTTTTCTCTTCTGCTTGGGCTGCCTTTTCAGGTTTCTCCTCTTTCTTCGGATCCGAAAGAGGTTTTATCTCTTGCTTTAAAGATGGAGATACATCTTTAGTTGCCTCTTGTGCCTTTGCACGAAGTTTCTCCTTTTCAGCCTTTTCTTCTTTTTCAATCTCTGCTAATTGCGCGTCAATTCGTTTCATTAAATCATCGAGATTTGCTCCATTAGGGGTTCCTCCAGACATCGGATTTGCTGAACCTGACATTGGATTCGCCATCGGGTTAGAAGCCCCACCAAACATCGATGGCATTCCGCCACCCATCGCGCCACCGGGTGGAAATTGCCGAGGCATTCCTGGTCCTCCTGCTCCCATCATTGGATTACGACCACCGGCTTCACCAAACATTTTTTCGCGACGCTTCTTTACTTTTTCATCGACAACTGTTTTAAGATCAAATGTCTTTACTGGCTTTCTCTCCCGTAAAGGGTATCCAGATGGTTCATAATTTTTCCCCCAGCGATTGTCCTTTTCCATTTGCCAGTTAAAAGCCAATTTCGTTCGGAATGGCATCGTTCTAATTCGAAGTACAATCGTATCTCCTTGTTTGAGCCGCTGTAAGTCACTAACCGTAATTAGTGGAGTACTTGCGGTTTTATCATCCTTTTTCGATTTTTTCTCACCACACATCTTAGAAATTTCTTCTAAGGCATTTAATTCACTACTAATTAAGTAGATAATATTACCGCAGTTTCCTTTAATCGTTTCCCCATTTTCTTTTCCATATACTTGAGTCAATTGGGCAAAGTTTTGAATAATAAAATTAAATCGAATATTTCGCGAACGGGATGCAGTAATCATTGTCGTAACATCTTTTAATGGTGGCATATTAGCAAACTCATCCAAAATAAAATTTGTTCGGAATGGAAGTTTTCCACCATTTTCTTGGGCAACATCAATTAATGTCTCATAACACTGTTTTAAGAAAATCGTTACCAAAGGATGATATGTTTTCTTTTCATCTTGGATAACAAGGAATACAGCGGTTTTTTGGCGCCCAATTTCTTTCATATCAAAATCACTATAACTTAACATTTCTGAAATATTTTCACGAGTAGCAAACAATTTAATTTTTTGTTTGAAAACCGATAAAATACTTCCGCGTGTATCGTTAGGTGCAACCAAAGTACTTGAAGCATTAGAATATGCTGCACCACCAGGATCTTTATCACTGAAGTACTCGTTGATATAACGACTACCAGCAATTTTTTGTTCTCCAATGGTCGTCATAACATTAATACTATTGATATTAACCTCTTCCTCAATTGCATCTTCAAATAACCCTAGTGCCAAACCAGAAAAATAATCGGCCGATGTTTTTTCCCAGAATGGATCCTGGTTTTGGGCTTTTTCATCATATAGAATGTTAAGTGCTAAGTCATCTAATAACTCAATCGCTTTATCTGAGTTGTGTTCTTGGTATAAGCGATATGGTAATGTCAAAGGATTCCATGCATTTCCCCGTTGTGGATCACGGAAATTTAATAAGACAATGTTATACCCTTTTTCCTTTAATTCAGCAGCATTTTTTTCATAAATTTCACCTTTTGGGTCGGTAATAATCATTGATTCACCATGTTTTGCCAATACTTTTACTAAAGGCTGAACGATAATTTGTGTTTTACCTGCCCCCGTTGATCCAATAATTAAGTTATGATATTCTCCATTATCTACCCACATTTCTTTGTTGTTATTAATAAGAGGGATTCCTCCAGCTTCGACAACATCAGCTTTAGGATCAATTTTGGTTAATTCCTTCTTTAATTCTGAATCTTTGGCCCATCTCGCATAACCACTTTCTTCTTTTTTTCCTTCTTTAATACCAAATCCTTTCTCCCGATCAAAGAAATAAGATTTAACACTTAGAATAATCATAATTAAAATGGCAAAATAGAATACAATTACTGGTCCTATCATATCAGGCGCAAACGCTGGTAGAGGATTCAGTCCATGCAGTGTTGCTGTATTAATAAATTCGGTAATATTAAGTAAAGCAATGGCTACTAGATAAAATAGTAGAATTGCAAATATGATAAAAATTTTAATATCTTTTGCTTCTGCTCTAAATTTTAATTTCATGTCTCATCCTCCTCACATTTTCTTATGTTTTCAAATTTTCGTTTTTTATACTCATAAATTTCAAAACAAGTTTCCGCTCGACCATAATAGGAATTTTCAATAAATATTTTAGGATATTGGTTATTACCAATTTTTAAAACACCGTTTAAGTACGAATCAGGAATTGAAACGTATTGTTCTACATCATCATCATGGTTAACTTCACGATTAATATGCTTTTTAATATACTGAATTTTCCCATCAATGACAGCAAAAACAATTGAGAAATACTGATCTTCGGAACCAGTAAATAGATTACTGATATAGTATAGTTTATCGTCTTCTTCATCAGAATTAAGATCAGTTACAATTATTTTTGAATTTAAGATGGAATCAAAATTCGTAATATTATTTTCCTGCATCACCTGCATGAGATTGGCATCTTCTTTATTTATTGTCAAATCACTAGTACCAACATAATCAAATTTTCCAGGACTAGAAATAGCCATATAACCGACATCCATTTTTCCAATAGGAACATAGTCATTATCATAATACGAATCAACTCCAAGCTGATTTTGTATTTTATAAGTTCCTTCATATACTCCACTATTATACAATTTAAACTCTTTCCACTTATATTCTTCGGTTTGACTCGCCATCGTATGCCATTCTTGATCTTGGTATAATAGTCTCGTATTAATTCCCGCTAAGACATATACAACATTGTGATCCTTTTCTTTCTCACCTTTTTTAAAGAAGAAGATACCAATTACATATGCAATTAGAATCAAAGCAATAAATATATATGTCTTTGGTATTTTTTTCATATCATTTCTCCTTTAATCAGTTTTTTTATAATAGGCAATTCTTACTAATCGTTTTTGCGGTTGGTTTGATGGATACGCGGCATATAAATCATTACCAGCCCCAAAATGTCCAGGATCAGACATTAAAATGGTTGAATCTGTGGTTCCAGTAACAGCAACCCAGTGTCCGCCATTTTTAACATTAGCAACAATATAATATCCTTGTTTCAATAACACATTCACTATATCAATTTGTGCCTTATGTGTTACATCACCTAGTTCAACTTTGCCAATATATTCAAAATTTGGCGCTACATTTTTAATACTTTCCCAATACAAATTTCCAAAGGGATCGAATTGAAATTTTTGTGCTGCAACGCCCGGATTAAAATCACCTACGGTTATTTTCGTTCTTGAACGCATAATCTGAATTGAAATTGAGGTAACTAAACATCCAGATTTTCCAACCGTTGTATAACTGTTTCCAAGTGATATATTCTTCCATCGCTCATCAACCTGTTTCCAATCTTCAAAAGTACCTGATACAACACAATTACCAGTGATAGAACCATTCATCATATATCCCGTATCTGATTTACTTTTTACTCCAGCTTTTCCTGTCAACACATCTAGTTTAGTATTATTGGTTTCGGCACAATATTGTTTATCTTTTACACTTTTTGGACTATACTTTCCATTCGAGGTTACAGACCAATCCATACAAGCCCCACAGGCATCTAAAACAATAGCATTATAGGTCTTCTCGACTCCATTAATTGTAAAACTAACTGTAAAAGTTTCACCATACTCAAAATAGTGAATTAAACCATTTACAGTATAACCATATTTCCCAATTAGCCCTTTATGTGCAGTCGCGAAGATTAGATAATCTTTACCAGGCTCACCATACGTTTTCCCCCGACCAACGCTACCACCTCTCCAAAAAGCTAGATTATCACTATCAAAATAAATAGTTCCAGCTTTAATATAAGGTTCTAATGATCCAAGAGCTCCAATTCCATAGTCCTCTTTATTAACAGCATACTGATATGATGTTAAACGAATCTTACGCTTACTACTTGAGTCAGCACTATTGCTATCTGTACAAATTTGATTATTATTTTCCTGACAAACCATCGCTTCATATTGGTCTCTAAGTCCAAAAATATCATCGATTGTTCTAGTAAATAACACTTTTTTTTGTGCTTCATCCTCGGGAATTTTATGTCCCATATCTTTTAATTTATCTTCAATATAATTCTCTTCTAGCCATTTTCTTACTTCTTCGTCAGACTGACCAACGGTTGATAAACCTGTAACAATTTTTTTTGCTTCATTATACAATTTTGTGGAATTTTTACTACTTCCCTGTTTTGATTCTGAACATTCCTCTTTCGTAACTTCCTTTTTTACTTCCCCAGTATCAGGATCAACTGTTTCAATCGCTTCTTCTTCATTACAGGCATATCGATCCTCAACATCAGGAACATCACCATATGTTAAAATTGCGGAAGCGGTATTAAAGTCAACCGAGGGATTCTCGGCTAATAAGGCATTAAGTTTATTATAAAAAGTTATTGCATTCTTCTCATCTTCTACAAACTTAGCCCAGGCACCCGTGGAACGAATACAACCACCACTTCCAGCATTACTGATTCCTTCCATTGCACTGGTTCGTTTTCCACCTATAATCACCATCAAAAGTAGAAAAAACAAACATATTGGCCCAACTGTAAAAATTAATATTTTTTTAATCTTTCTTTTTGCTTCTTCAACAATTAAATCACCGCCAATATCAGCAACCGGTGATGGTACACCATGTGCTTGAAGGTATTTTGAAACGCCTTTACTAGCAACTTTATCAACTACTCCATTATTATCTTCATTCATGTGTTTCACCACCACAACTAATTACTATAATCCGCCGCCACTTCCAAAAGAATCTAATTCTGCTTCTGTTAAAATAATATTAATTCGCATTCTCCGACTTCCACAGACGAATAATGCCTCTCCTTGATTGTACCGTTTAATACTCTCTTTCTCACTTTCATTTAAATCAATTAGTTTAGCCAAATCTTCAGTTGCTTGTTTCTTTAATCCCATTACCAAATAATAGGAGGCGTTATCAAAGATAGCCTTTCCTTGCGTAATTACAGCTTGATCACTAAAATCACTTGGTTGCTGTGTAATAATGATTGTCCCTGTATTATATTTACGAGCACGCCTTTGAATTTGGGCTAAGAAATCAGCTCCCAATGTATTATTCCCGCTTAACAATACATGTGCCTCGTCAACTGATAAAATAGTATTCCTATTTTTATTAAGGGTCATTCCCCAGGCATATTTTAAAATATTAAAGAATAGGGCATTTCGAATATTAACATCTGCATTCATTAATTCCCGAATATTAAATACGATAAATTCACTCTTTGGTTCAATGGTTGTATGCCCATCGAAATAATAACGTAATTCTTTTACAATTGGACGAATTTTTAACTCTAACCGTTCCATAATATCCCGTTCATGGGTTTTTTCAGGCATTGATAAAATACGCCCACGAATTGTTGCATAAACATCTTTAAAGGTTGGATAATCTCGCGAGGTGAATTTACTAAAATCAGTATTGAAATCCATTCCAAAACGTCTATAAGTGTCTTGTACTACCTCACTAAATAAGGTTACAACGTCCTCACTAACCGTTGGATCATAATACTTCAAAAATGCTTTTAACGTTTGTAATGTTCTCGTTAAAACAGTATACCCTAACCCTTGTCTAATCTCTTCTTCATCGGCATCCAAAATTACTTCAAGGGGATTAATCATACCAAATTCTCCACCTTTACCTAAATCGATAAAGTCACCGCCATACATTCGCGTCATTTCTGATAATTCTCCTTCAGGATCAATCGCAACAATTTGATAATTATTTCTAAAATGACTTCGTAGCATTAATTTCGCAGCCGTCGATTTTCCACTTCCTGAGGTTCCTAAAATAATAAGGTTGGCATTATTTCGGTTATGTTCTTTTTTTATTTGATATAAAAACTGGTTAAACAGTATAACTCCACCTGAGAAATCTACTCCCACCAAAGTCGATAATCCTGGATCTTTGATACTGTCAAAAATAAAGGGATACATCGCTGCAATTGTTGGTGACGGAATTGGGGTTCCAATTCGCTCTTCAATATCTTGTTTTTTATAGATTGGAACAATAGAACGGAATACTTTTTCTTGTTCAAAACGTAATGGTATCGCATTCATTTCTAACGCTTGTAAATAATTTTTCACTTGCATTTTTTTCGTGATAAGACCTTCTTCTGAATCAGCTGTAATCATAATATGCATTTGAAAATCATATATTTTTGACTGACTTGACGCGAGCATTGAAATAAAAGATTCTAGCGACTCATAATCTTGACGAATTCGCTCCTGAATTGTTTTATCATTTTCATCTTGATAGCGTTGTTTTAAATCAGCAATTTCTTTATTCAACATCTTACTAATAACAGAAAATGGCATAGGAATATGCTTAATAACAACTTTAATCCCTGACATACTTGTTAAATTTGACAAATATCCAGGGTCAATATAACGTGGGTAAGAAACGACAGTTAAAATAGTTGCATATTTATCACTAATGATAAACTGATTAGACTTAAATTCTAGCCCTTTTGGAGCTAATTGGCTCTTAATATTCAATTGGCATCACCGTCCCAAAATTAGTTGTCGTTCCCCCGTTTAAGAAGTTATCTAAAATAATTCGCAAATCCTCATTCGTTACTTGATGAGAACTAAGTCCTGCACTAGAAAATTGCGTAATTAATGTACGAATACGCTTTTGAATAACATCTTGTTTTTTTTCTTTAAATAACAAGTAATATTCGGTATCTACAATATTGTTATTGGTAAACATATTTCCTTTATTAATATCTTCCATAATAATCTTGCGCCTAATAGGACTCTGCGTCTCTTGAAAGAGTAGTTGTAATTGTGACAAATGAATATTAATATCGACTGGTCTATCAGCCACAATAATCCAAAACTCATAATCAATCATATTATACACATTTTTTAATTGATCAATAGTCGCTGCTTGTGATCCATAATCTAGAATAAAAATATTTCGTGGCAATATTTTTATCCCTGTTACTTTCTCATTTGAATCTAATATAATCTCTCCATTGGCAATATTTTTAATAGGTACAAAATTATCATTTGTGTATTGATTCTTTTTTTTCGCCATCTAGGAAACACCAACCCTTCCATTTATATTTTTGATTATTGGTATAAAATTGATAGGCCCCTGTAATTACCGTTAGAATATTATGGTAATTTGGAACAGGCATCACAAGGAAACCAGCAATTAAGGCTGGTGCTAATGCAATTAACGCCACCCACGTATTACTAATGGGTAATGTTGTTAAAGCAAGTAATGTAATTCCTAAACATGCACCAAACATAATTAATTCATCTTTTCTAAAAAGCCCAAATAGTAACAAACTTTTTTTTGAATTCGCTGGTATTAAATAATTTCCATTCATTCATATCACACTCTTTCTTTATTCTTTTACTTTTTTCCACCACTGGATATAGAATCGATTCGTTTCTTTGTATCCCCAATTTCTTTTTCAATTTTTTCACCAAGTTCATCATATTTTTTAGATTGCAACAATAATTTGTGCATATCATCAAATTGTTTATTAAAGCTTTCAGTTAACTTTGCTATCTCATCAGCGCTATGATCCGTAGTGGATAAGTCATCTACATAACTTTTTTTAACCTTCTCTATTGCATCAGAAAGAGCTCTCTCATTAACATCTTTCTTAAGTGCTTCATCTCTATACAGATCCATAATATTATCATTAATATCATAGTTCGTAGTTAATTTTGCGAGTTGATCAGTATATTGTTCTCGTAATCGATGTTCAATTCCTTGATATGTACGACGTTTATTCTCTAATTCTTTTAATTTATTTTTTTCTCCACCAAATTCTCCGTATGTTCCGCCGGCCCCGATATTTTGAAGGTACTTTTCTTTTTGTTCTCGGAAGAATCCAAGACCATCTTCACGTACCTTTTGTTTCTGATTGGCCGTACTTCGTGCTTGACGATATGCGGATAACGTTGGTTTCATACCCTTTCCAGCCAAGGCACCGTAAAGGGCTCCCATACCAACACCACGGGTGATTTGTTTTGCTCCATACCCTAAACTTTTTTTATCTCTTATTTTTGCCAATTCAGCTTGTTCCTCAGCACTCAACTCTGTTTCACTTCTCCCATTTAATAAATCTGCTTCTTTCTGTCGTAAATCTTTTTTCTCGACATGCCTCCTAGCAAGACCACCAAACAACTTGGCTCCACCGAGTCCCACACCAAGAGCTGTTCCAGTCATTCCCATTTTAGCCAATGTTGATCCATAAGATTTTTCCATTTTAATTCCGAACATCTCACTAAATAGTGCTGGAGCATCCTTGGCAAATAGAATTAATCCTATTACGATAAATGCCTGTGCAAAACGAGCCATCATACTTCCATCTGTTAATTTTTCAGTTGCTCCAGTTGCGGTTATTACTTGTATCCCACCACCGGTCGTTAATTGATGACATACATATAATACAAAATATATTAAAATCAAACGGCCAAATAAACTTAAATATGTTGAAGTCGTTGTTTTTAACCAATTTTGGAAAATTCCTTCCCCCTTTTTTGGATCAATATATGAAAAAATAGGGATTGGGGCAATCAATTGTAATACTCCCAATTTAATTGCTCGCACAGCAGCATCTACACAATAACCTAAAAACATCCACGCAACAACAACACCAGCAATAGTACTAATCCCCCATGTATAGTGCATAGCATAATAATCAGTTCCGCTCCCGCTTCCATCAGCACCTGCTTGTTCATTTACGTATTGATCTAAATATTGACTCACATCATATGAATAATGCGTTAAATAATAAAATCCCTCTTTTGCGTATAATTTTTCACCCTTACATTTTATTCGATGTGGTGGCAAAACACTAACTTTTCTAGTAGTTCCACCACCTCTATCATCATCTATATTGAACATTTCTACATCTTTACTTTCAACACAATCAATTCCTCTAACCTTTTCTAACGCTGGTTCAGGGTAATAAAACGCATTTAGAACATGGAAAGCTACCATATTTCCACTATTCACCATGACATCGTCTTTTACATCCTCTAAATCACCTAAGAAAAATTGGCCGATAATATTATCATCGATAATAACTCTTTGAACCCTAAAGGCTGTAGCAAACAAAGTAGGAACAAAAGTAATTAAAACTAATGATATAATAATTCGTTGGACAATTCCTGTAATTCCTTTTTTAGAATCCATTAAATCATCAGGATTAGCTAAGAGCGTAATAAGTGAAAACGCAACCTTAAATAACATTACAATTCCTAATAGCAAGTAAATTTTTTCACGAAATGACGTAAAAATATCATTGTCAAAAATAGTCAATTGAGAAATATAGGCAAACAACTGATATAGTGTTTGTACCAATCCGTATATTGCACTATCCAAACTTGCTAATACACTACGTATAATATCCCAAAACCAAGATTGTTCTGTCATGTTTTCACCTACCCAATTTATATCAAATATATAATTTTACACATTATCATTATATCATAAAAAAACAATTATTCTCTATAGAATACTGTTTTTTTCAATTATTTAATTTTGTCAAGACATGACTTCATGTTTGCATCACCAAAGATACTTAATAAAAATTGTAGTAATATCGGCAGTAAAATAATTAGAACAACAATGACAATTCTTTTTATAAATTTTGACCAGGCCTTTTTTAAAGCTCCATCGTCATCAGAACTAACAGCATTTAGAAAATCTAATACCCCCAGTATGATAGCTCCTATTACCGCAATCAAACTCATTGTTTTATAAATTCGATTGATTTCCCTTAAAAGGTTATCACTAACAAAACCACCACATACATATTTTTTCTTTTTTATTTCTGCATAATAGCTAGTCTGCTCTTCATATCCTGGGTTGTTCATGTCAGCCTCAGTTTTTTCTGTTGTACTACCTCCATTACCTTTTTTATTCTTTGATAATAGGCAATATTTTTGGTTACCATTTGAGGCACATGTTAAATAAAATTCTTTAACCGAACAACTATTTCCATCACTACTGACAAAATCACGGTAGGTAATATCGTCATCCAAGCGAAGTTCTTTCTCAGCGCGCAAAACTGATTTTACTTCTTCCGTTTTTTTATCTAGCGTAATACTGATTTGTGTACCATCATCAGTGTTGAATCCACAATTCATAGTGTCTTTAGGTTTACCACCAGCATTAGTCACTTCATCTTTTTTCGGTCCTACTCTTTTTCGACCATCATCAGCATCTCGATATAAAGTAACATTAACACTTTGACTGCCATGATTCAATTCTGATTTGGCATATATATAAGGGCAATATAGTTTATCATTTTCATCGATAAAATTATTCTTTGAAATCTTATTTGTTAAATTAACCCCCAAATATTGTGATTTATTTTTTTTCTCTAATTGAAAAGTGTCCTTTGTGCGATTATAAGTAAATGTAACCGTAGTTGCAATTTGCTTACTTGCACCAAATGGAATTTCATAACTACAAACTGCTTTTGCATCTTTTGCTTCAACAACGCCTGTTACAAATAGAAAAGAAACAATTATAGTAACGAAATATCTAAGAGTTTTTTTCATATTAATTTCCTACTTCCCATTCAATATCGAATTCATACAACCATTTTCATCCATTAATCCAAAATTGGTTAATCCATAAACTACAAATTCTACTACAGCAAAAACTAAGAATACCATCGCAGCCGCAATCAACCTTTTGATAAACTTATTCTGTTTTTTCTTGATATCATCATCATTAGAACCCAAAATTGCGCGGCCAAGGTCATAAGCCCCCATAAAGATTAATATTACTGGAGTTCCAAATTTTAGCAAGTCATAGGCATTGTTTAATATTTTAATCGCAGCCATCGGAATCTCAATAATATCTCCACCACAATTAATGCAAGTGCCATCAGCAAGACACTGCTTAATTGCATCCTTTTTTTCTTCTACTTCTTCCAATGCATAAACATTCCCAATGGTAAAAAAAAGTAACATAAAAAAATTACTGTACTTTATCCACTTTTGTTTCATCTTACCCCAACCTTTTCTACCTGCATTATACCACAAGATTCCCTACATTGTAAAACAATTAACTATAATTACATAATAAAAAATGATGCACCCATCATTTCTCTATTTATTATACAATTATTTACCCGTTAAAATACATTTTACAGTCCTCATAATATTATTTTTTTCATCAACACTTGTAACAATTCCGATCACAATTTCGACAAATGATAAAATTAAAAATACCAAAGCCGCTGAAATTAAACGTTTTATAAATAATTTTTGATTGGTTTTAATTTCATCTTCTTTTCCAGCCATAACTGATTTTCCAAAATCAAACATACCATAGATAATCAAAATCAAAGGAATGGCAATCTTAATTACTGTATAAAGTAAAGATGTAATTTTAATGATCTCTGTCGGAATATTTTGTCCACTGTTCCCAATCTGGCATGCTAATACATTCATCATATTCATTAAATCCATTTTCTAATAACCTCCCATTACTAAGCATAGTATACAGTATTCTCTATATAATGTCAATTTTATTCATGCTACTTTACACTATATATTGAATATACCCAATAGCTTACTCTTCTTCTCTATTTCACCATCCGCTTGTCGATCAAATCCTAGTTTTGCTAAAAACACATTTAAAATATGAATTTGTTTTTCTCGTTCATCAAGCGGTGGCATATTGAAAAATATTTTTAACCGTGATTCATATTCAAAGTCCAAAACATCTTTTGCAGTTAATAAACTTTGATTCAGAATCACTTTTTTACCTTTTAAACGTCCAAGAGCATTTCGATCCGCAATCATTAGCTTATTTAACTTAATGACCGATGGTTCAATCAAATAAACTACATCATTACATAATTTTTCTGCTTCAATCGAGTGATTTAAATCAACCAAAATAACCTCTTGATTACGATTTCTTGTAATAAAATTCCCTAAATTAACAGAGGAAACACTCTCCATATTTTTCGATTTAAAATAAGCGAACTCATGCTTATCAATTTCAACAGCTACAACGGAATAATTTTTTTCTAATTGCTGTTTCATCATATATACGAGAGTCGTAGCCCCAGAATCATGAGTCACATTTTTTACACCGATCACCCGGGTCTCATTTATAACATAATTAGGAACAGCCGCTCCAGTTGGTGCGGCTGCCACTGTTTGTTGAGAAACTGTTTCTAGTTGATGATACTGGGCAACATCCCGATAGGAATTAGGATTATTATATAAATATAAAATTCCATCTAAATTTTTTGTAAAGTTATATATTCCCATCGAAATCAATTTTGATAAATAATCGGGTGAAGAACTCTCTGGTGAATCATCTAACAATAAAATGACTTTATCCATATCCAATGATATGGATAGTTTTTGTAGATTTTTAATATCTTTATAATTCTTAATTGCAGTAATATCTAAAATCATTCGTTGAAAAAAGAAATTCTTAAATGTTTCAATAATTTCATCGACCTCATATTCGCCTTGAATACTTTTAATAATTTCAATATCTAATGATTCTAGCATAGATTGATATTTATTTGCTACTATGACGTTCATTTATTCACCTACTTATCTTTTTTATCACAACGATTATTCAAAATAGTCCATATTGTAAAACGTTTTGGTCTCGCCGTGAACAGGGAATTCAAACATATCACCAATGACTGGTAAATCAAAATACATATAACTTGTCACTCGATAATAAGTTCCTTTGGCATTCTGATATGGTACAACACAAACCCGATAATTACTACTCACGACTTGAGCCTTATCACCAGTTACTTCATCAACAGTACAAGTTTGAACCCCATTTCGGTTTAACCGATAACCAATGCTGGCCAAATTTTTATCGACTTCACTTTGTGCTTCTAAGGTCCACCCATTGTGTTCCTCGATGGTTCCTATAATCATATTTTTTACTTTATAGGCTTTCGTATAACTGAGGGAGCTTACGACAACACCTATTAGTATTACGACGATTGTAATTACAATATTCATTACAAAGGCGTTTCCTAATGCTTCCCGCATCTTTACTCACCCCTCTATTATTTCTTAAATTTATATATTTTGTCAGTTTTAGAATATACAGGTATTTCTAGATTTTGACTAATAATAGGAATATCCATATCCATATAAGTCAAAACACCATAACTATAATGTCGTGAATCAATTTCAAAACGGTATACGCAATATTTATACTGATTGTCCCCATTCGTGACTAAAGTTCCACCATTTTTACTAGAAGCACACTTATTCGAATTTCCCCGGCGATAACCAATTGTATTTAAATCACGATTAATCTCCCGGATTGCTTCAGTATTATAACCTTCATACCGTTCAATATAATTCATGATCTTACTATTAACCCGAAAAGCCTTACTATAACTAATAGTTGCTGATAAAAAAGCAAAAATCAGTATAATAAAAACAATGATAATGTTGTATAAAAATACACTACCTATACTTTGCTTCATAATCTAGACTTCCCCTTCTACCTGTTTACTGATAATGCATTCCGCTTGTGTCGCATTCCCCATCTATCCAAGCACCACCATTATTTAAACATTCTGTTTTACTACTCGTAGATTTTAGCATATTACTAACGATTGGTGTTGCTACTGCAGCAATAATTCCGATTAAGATAATTGTTACTACAGTCATGTTTGCTTCTCCTGCTGCTTCCTTCATTTTATCACCTACCTTATTTTACATATTACCATTATAACATCATTCATCATAATTTTCAAATATTTGTAACATTGTTTACATTCATTTTATAGTGAGATAACGGACCGCGCCCATCATACTCAAACAACTTATTATAATCCCAAGGTATAATCCCCCCCCCGGTTTTTATACAACAATTCGATTTCGTGTATCCCGGGTTGCAAATCACACCCAATAAATGTATCAAATATTTTTCTGTAGCTTACTCGTTTTCCATCAACCTTTATCTCAAAATTTATATCATAAGGAACTGTAATAAGTAGTGTCCGATTATTGCTACTATTATTAATATGTAGTACCATTTTATTTTTATGCATCGTCTTCACTGTTGCTTGCTGTTTTTTTAAATTCAAAAATAATCGTTCAACCTGTTCTTCATCAACTTGATAAGCAACAATATTTTTAATATCTTCATAAGAATCAATATACAAGTCTACTTTATCGACATTTTTTGCAGGAACTTTAATATAACCCATTCTTTTTTTCGCAATCACTTTGCCATTAGCAATTATTTTTCTTGGAAATTCCACTTCATTTTGAAATCCGATATAAATATCACCACCATTTTTATTTTCAATAAGATAGTGATTACGCCCAATCGGCTTCAACGTAATGGCCTGATAGATTTTTTCTCCGGTAATTTTTTCAAAAAAACTATTTTGATAAGTAAAATAATTTTGCTTATCAACAACCACTTCGTTATCCTTTATCATATATGCAAGATTCAGTGCCATATCATCCCAACAAACTGTAATATCGTTATTAGCTAATTTGATAAATCGCTCTTGTCCAAGAGCATCATCACAATCAATATTATAATAATAGTGTATCCCAAGCAGCGCATTCATATACTTGGCATCTGGATTGTCTTTAATATCACTAGAAGAAACAGGATAACCACTGGCTTCTAAAAAACGAATAAACGACCCATCGATGCTTGATAGAAAGTGCTCAATTCGTCCAATATTACTTCCCAACAACTCATTTTGCTTATAGACATTTTTACCACTCATTCGTTCGTGAGTTGGTAAACTCTCTAACGACTTTTGCAATCCTGCAATTTCGTCCATATATGGTCTCAAATCCTCTTGATTTTTAATATTTTTATTGGTGATAAAATTCATCTTCAATAAAATAACGGATTGTAAAATACACAAAATAAGGAGAGCTAATTTATACCTAATACTAGAATAATGAATCGTAATCTCCAATAATAGTATGGTCATAATCATAAATAGCAAATTTAAACCAATTATTACTGGATTTTCAACCACATCACCAGCTAAGGCACCCATAACAATTATAATGATGCTAACAACTGCTATTCCTAACATCGTTCGTTTTGAAAACGATTTAATCGCAACAAAATTTTTTGCGACGATGGAAATGGCAAAAAAATCAATTAAGAACGTATGGCGAAAACAAAATAGAATGGGAGTCGACCCACCATGCCATATTAATATAAAAGACTTTAATAACAAGCTCCCAATAAATAACATCATCACTACTGTAAAGGCATATTTTTCCTTTTTGACTTTACAGTGAATCCACCAATTAACCAATAGAAAAAAGGTAATATATCCACAAAATAAATATGGGACAGCATACAAAACTTTAACACTTTGTTGATGGAATCCCAGTTGAGACATCGTATTAAAAACACCATCTATCCCCGTTCGATTATAAAAAATCACTTCTCGGAAATTATGTTGTAATTCTCCAATGACAGGGAATAACATAACCATCTGAATCAAGCCAGCAAACAGGGAACTGATAATAAATTTTTTGATAATTTCTATGATAAGCTGTTTATCCTGCTTCCAATTGTAGCTCACATATAACTGATATATAAAATATATAACGATAAATAGGCAAAGCATATAACTGATATAATAATTACACAAGATAGCAAAACTCAAAAAAAAGATATAACTCGATACTAGTACCTGTCAAGTACTCACTAAATAAAAAGATAAATTAATTTGAATAT
>CAJTRV010000033.1 GCA_910578855.1 uncultured Bacilli bacterium | reverse complement strand
TTTTGTTGTTATTAATTAATAGTATTGTCATATCAAAGCTCATTCATTAATTTATTTATGTTGTGGTAAATTCGTGGTAAAACAAATCTTTTCAAACTTATAAAACCATTGTTAAATGTTGTGTTTACTAGGTTTTCTTTATTTTAAATATTTTTTTTTTTATAATAAGTAACAACTTTAAAACACTAGATGTTAAAATGCGTTGCTTGTAGCAACGGATGATTGTTTATATAATTATTTAAAGAAAGGAGTAGTTTAAAATGTTGAAAGAAAATATTAAGTCAGCGAGGAAGTCAAAAAACCTTTCACAAGAAGAACTTGCTATAAAGTTAAATGTAGTAAGACAAACAATTTCAAAGTGGGAGCAAGGTTTATCTGTTCCTGATTCAGAGATGTTAATTTCAATTTCAGAAACACTTGATATCCCAGTAAGTACTTTGCTAGGGGAAACTGTTTCCGAGTCTGAGGTTGATGATTTGAAAGCCATTTCTGAAAAATTAGAGATAATAAACTTGCAATTGTCACAAAGGAAACATGCTAGAAGAAAAGTCATTCATTGGTTGCTAATTTCATTATGTACAACTATCGTACTCATTTTCCTGATTTTATTATTTTTAAATAGTTTTTACTTAAATTGGAATTATGATAACCCTGAATATGCTGTTTTAGGAGTTGTTTTGCATTCATTTGAATGGTTATTTATTAGGGTAGCACCAATCATCCTTATTGGAATAATTATTGGGATTGTCTTAACTAGAAAGAGATCCTAAAATATTTAGATTATCTAATATTTCATGTGAATGCCAATGAAATCTTTGGGTTTGTTGATAAAAGTGATGTGGAGAAGGCGATCATTTTCAATCCTTTATGCAGGATGTATAAAGTAAAGCAGTGGCAAATTACCATTATTAGTCAACTCCCTACAGCTATATGAATCAGAAATCAGTGAGACTTAAGAATATATTAAAGCATATCAAAACGCCCAGGAAATTGTAACTTGGGCGTTTTGATAAACGATTATGAGCGAAGCATTTTTTTAAGGTATTGCTTGACTGGTGGATATAAATCGGTTTTGATATCATGAATTAGTTCCTGATATGTTTTATATGCGACTTCGCGAATTTCATTGGCGTCTATAATGGTGGGTTGTCCACTTTGGTATTGACATAAAAAATAGGCGATATTTACCTGGGTGTTAGGATGAATTCTTCTCCCTAACAATGTTTGAACAGAAACTTGAACTCCAGTTTCTTCATATACTTCACGAATACAAGCCTGAGTTTCAGTCTCGCATGCTTCGACTTTTCCACCAGGGAATACCCACTCTAAGTCAGCCTCTTTTTTGGCCCGTTTTACCATTAGAACATATCCATTGTGTTCCACAATTCCGATGACGATATTAGTCACTTTCTCACCTCTATCCTATTTTAACACAATTTGCTTAGATAAATATCAAAATATGATATAATGGGGTTGAAAAGACCATGGTTGATAGGAGGAATTGCAATATGATTTTTAAAAAACATGATATTAATCATTTTTATGTAGGGGAGTTGTATATTGGATCTCCACTTGGAATCGTGCAGAAGAAGACAATTACTTATAAGGATCTAAAAAAGTTGGAGAAAGCATTGGGACCGAAGGAGCATGCGGTGATGAATGGCGCAATTGTATTTGAAGAAACAACAAAGGGAACAATTCTAAATTTGCGCAAATGCCGTATTTTTGATGGCCCACTCTTAACCATATTTTATTATGATGGTCAAGACTTCTTATGCCTCCATAATGGAAAGTCTTATCAAACGGATGGAACTGAGTTCTGTCGAAATTTATATCCGCTTTCAACCTTATTGCCAAGTCTTGGATTCCAATTTGCGGAAGAAATAACGTTCCGACAAGCCAAGGCTATCTTTACTAGACTTTTTCATGGTCGTTATCAATATCCAAATGATATGACTATGTATCCACTTGATGATTTTTATATAGGAAAAATAAAACTACTGGCTTATAATAAACTTCATTATTCCAGCGATGTACCAATTCATTATATTTTAAAACAAAGTGATGCAAAGAAAGTAGCTTCTTTTTCACGTACGGATTTGGAGGAAGAGTTCAAATACTATTATGAAGAGTATGAGTGTCTATTTTTGCACCATGGTGACCAATATTATAACCTACACAATTATCAAAAGTATGATGATTTAGATATGCCACCAGTATCATTAAAAAATCAATTAGAGGAATCAGCTCCAGAGGAGCTTACACTCACCAAAGCCCTAAAACTTTATCAGGGTGTAAAGAGATGAGTCAACTATATTTAAAAAAACCAAGCCTTGATGATGGGGAGGCATTAGCTGAATATAATCGCACGTTCCAGTTGCTTCGTCCTCAGTTTAGACCGTTGGCGACACCAAATACCCTTCCTAACTATCTTGAACGACTTTCACAGTTAGAACAGGGAATTGGAAACCATGGAGTGGCAACATATACCTTTTGGATTATAAAGAACACGCAAATTATCGGGACAGGAACGATTCGGATCAACCCAGAAAAGAACCAGGAAATCGCTCGTTATCATGGTCATATTGGTTATAATATTCATCCTCGTGTTAGAGAGCATGGTTATGGAACGAGTTGCTGCCACTTGTTACTAAAAGAGTGTCAGGCGCTTGGGTTGACCAATGTTATGATCTGTTGTGATGAACAAAATATCGCATCTGCTCGTGTTATTGAACATAATTATGGTCAGTTAAAAGAAGTTGTTGTATTAAATCAGGGTGATGATGTTCCGTGGGGACGGGGAAGTTTAATTCGACGTTATTCTGTTAATGTTCAGCAAGCAATTACCCAATATCAGCACCGAAAAGGGGAGAGTATTCCTGTTCTTGAGAGTTGCTGTCATCTTGATCGGACCAATTTAGAAGATTTTCTTATGAATGTTGGTCAAAATCGTCTGGGATCGACCCTGCAGACCTTTTTAAGTGCAACCAATCCAATTTCATCCATCGCTGATTTGGCCACTTTATACCAGTGTTTCCGCGCCTACTTTGCCGGAGATTCTAAGACGCATTTTAAAAAATATGCGCGAACAGCCGAGGAAATAATGCATTCGCGAAGGCTAGAAGATGATTATGATGCCGGACTGGTATTTGCTTCCTTATTACGAAGTAACGGAATTCCAACAGTATTTGTCCAAGCGATATCTGGAGAAGTGCTTTTGGAATCACCTGAAGTTATGGTCCAATCCTGTCATACTTTTTTAGAACTTTATCTTTTTGATTGTTGGGTATTATTAGATCCTGCTAATGGCTATTTATATCCTGATTATCACGTGGATCAAGTCTCCCTTCCAAATGGATATTGTGCTTTTCTAAAAAGTTTAAATGGGCACTCGGTGGGAATTGATTCAGAAGAAACATATCACCAAAAGTTAGTGACTCTTATTCCGGCCTTTCAGAAACAATCACTGTTACCAGTCAATGATGAGGCACTGGATCTAATGCATATAAAGCAAAGGCGAAGCCACAGATGATGGCTTTTTTTCTTGGATGAAAGATACCAATAATAAGAAGATGGAAAATTATGTGATAAACCAAAGTATCTTTTTTTTCTAGATTGAGTGTGCTACAATAATAAAGGTGAGACTATGAAATTATGGCATTCGTTAACAATCGAAGAAGTTGTAAAACAGCTTCAAACGACGAAGATGGGACTAACTTCAACGGAAGCTAAGGCCCGTTTAAAACAATATGGGAAAAATGAGTTACCACGGCATCATCATGATCATTTTTTACGCATCTTAGCGCGGCAATTTACCGATCCTATTGTAATATTATTGGTAATTACTGTTATCTTTTCATTTATGATTGGTGAAATAATTGATGCTTGGGCAATTATTTTTATCATTGTGATTGATCTTATCATGGGGACGTTTCAGGAATGGAAAGCCGGAAAAAATGCGGAAAGTTTATCGAATCTCATCAAGGTAAACGTCAAGGTGTTACGGGACAATCAGGAAAGGGAAATCGATTCTAGTGAACTCGTTCTTGGTGATCTTGTTTTGCTGGAGTCGGGTGATAAGGTTAGTGCCGATATGCGAATGATACGTAGTAATAATTTACAAGTCGATGAATCGATTTTAACGGGCGAAAGTGCCAACGTTTATAAACAGAATTTGCTTGAAGAACCAGATGTTCCGATGGTTGACCGTAAGAATATGGTATATGCTGGAACTTCAATTGTAACGGGGCGGGGATTAGGAATTGTTGTCGCAACTGCTTTACAAACAGAGATTGGTAAAATAGCTGATAAAGTGACAATGACCAAAGAGACCAAATCACCTTTAACCATACGAATGGAAAAGTTTTCAAAACAAATCAGTCTTTTGATTGTCATAGTAGCGGTGATGATTGCTGTCTTATTGTTATATAAACACGTTTCCGGAAGTGAGATTTTTTTATCGGTGATTGCTTTGTCCGTATCAGCAATGCCAGAAGGGTTGCCACTAGCTTTAACGATGGCACTCACCATTGCTTCCAATCGTATGAGCAAACGAAATGTTATCGTGAAAAAATTAAATGCAGTAGAGAGTCTTGGAAGTTGTACAGTGATTGCAAGTGATAAAACAGGGACCCTCACAGTGGATGAGCAAACAGCTCGGAAAATCTTGTTGCCAGATGGGATGTTTTTTGACGTTACTGGGACTGGTTATCAAGGGGAAGGGGAAATTATTCCCCAGGCGGGAGCTGATATGAAACTTGCCAAACAGCTCTTACGTCTTGGAATGATTAACAATGAAGCACGTCTCGAATATCAGAACCAGCAATGGCAAAGCTATGGGGATTCCATCGATATTGCTTTTCTTGCGCTTGCTTCGAAAGCCAAAGTAAAAACCGATGATATTGAAATCATTGGAACAATTCCCTATGAATCGGAGAATCAATATTCAGCGGTTTTCTATCGTTGGGGCCATGAAGTACATTGTACTGTCAAAGGTTCAATCGAGACAGTCATTGCTTTTACAGATACGATGCGAATGTTTGGTAAAAAAGAAGGTGTTCGATCAGAACAATTGATGAAACAAAATGAGACCCTGGCAGAAGAAGGGTACCGGGTGATTGCCATTGCGGATGGGATTATTCCAAATTTTAAAGCCAAAGAATATTATGAAAGTGGTGATATTCATCATTTGACATTTGAGGGAATGGTGGCCTTTATCGATCCAATCCGGGTCGAGGCCAAAACCTCTATTCAAACATGTGCTGAAGCTGGAATAAAAGTGGTCATGGTGACAGGGGATCATCCGTTGACGGCATTTACAATTGCCAAAGAGTTGGGTCTAGTGTCGACCTATATAGAAGTAGCGACTGAGGAAGAAGTGGCACGTTATTTAAAACAAGGTCCCGATGAGTTTGACCGTTTTGTCCAGCAAAAACGGGTATTTACCCGTGTGACACCAGTAGAAAAGCTAGAAATTATTGAATCATATAAACGTCAAGGAGAATTTATTGCGGTTACGGGAGATGGTGTCAATGATGCCCCTGCTATCCGAAGTGCGAATATCGGAATTGCCATGGGAAGTGGAACCGATGTCGCGAAGGAAACAGCTTCTATGATTATGATCGATGATAATTTTAAATCGATCGCCGCCGGAATAGAAGAGGGGCGAACTGCTTACAGCAATATTCGCAAAGTCAGTTACATGTTATTATCGTGTGGTCTTGCTGAGGTCATGTTCTTTGTTCTTTCAATCTTATTTAATTTACCAATGCCCCTGGTGGCAATTCAACTGTTATGGCTAAACATTGTAACCGATGGGTTACAAGACTTTGCCCTTTCTTTTGAACGAACAGAGCCAGGGATTATGAAGGAATCCCCACGTAGTCCTAAGGAATCGATTTTTAATCATGAATTATTATCCGAAGTAGTGGTGGCTGGTGCGACCATTGGCCTTGTCGTCTTTGGGGTTTGGGCCTATTTAATCAATGTTCTTGGAATGGATGTCGTAGTTGCTCGTGGCTATATGATGGCCCTTATGGTCTTTATGCAGAACATGCATGTTTTAAATTGTCGGAGTGAAAAACGTTCTATTACGAAAATAGCCATGTGGTCTAATCCGCTTATTATCGTAAGCATTGTCGGTTCTATTCTTCTACAATTTATCGTGATGGAAGTGCCTTTCTTAAGTGCTTTCTTACAGACGAGTACAGTTCCTTTAATTGACTTGTTAAAATTATTTGCGATCTCTGTCACCATTTTAATTACGATGGAGTTATACAAATATATTCGTTATACATAGAGAATAAGGGTTTATAACTCTTTTTTCTAAAAACAGGTATTCTAAGACATGGGTGTGTTATAATAAAATAGTAACAAACATAAGAAAGGAATCGTTTCGATTAAGAGAACTATGCAAGAAATTATTATTCAGTTTATGAATCAGTTTGGTTATTGGGGAATTTTATTATTAATTGCAGTTGAAAATATATTTCCGCCCATTCCCTCGGAAGTAATTTTAACATTTGGGGGCTTTATGACAACCTATACTTCGATGAATGTCATCTTAGTTATTTTATTTGCGACCATTGGCTCGGTTTTAGGTGCGATTGTTTTATACGCTTTGGGAAAATTATTAAATAAAGAACGGTTAGAGCGGATCATCGAGGGCCGGCTTGGGAAACTCTTGCGATTAAAAAAGAAAGATATTGAAAAAGCCGATCATTGGTTTGATACCAAAGGAGCAAAAACGGTCTTTTTCTGTCGTTTTGTCCCGATTGTTCGAAGCCTTATTTCAATTCCGGCGGGAATGAGTGAGATGCCTTTTTTGAAATTTGTACTTTATACGAGCGTTGGAACAGCCATTTGGAATAGTGTTTTGGTAATTCTTGGACGCGTCATGGGATCGAATTGGACCCAGATTGTTGCCTTTATGAATTATTATGCGAAGGCCGCTTTATTTTTGCTAGGAGTCTTACTAGTGATTGGTGTTATTATTTATGATCATAAAAAGAAGGCAGGAGATAACCATGAAGTATAATTGGCGGCTATATGGAAAATGGCTTTTATTTGGTAGTTGTATTTGTATGTTTCTTTTATTTGCCCATCAAATAGGGAGTAAAGATCCTTTGTGGTTTGATGAATATATCTATCAAGCTTTAACAACGATTATGAATGAGCGGGTGACCAACGTATTTAAACTACTAACGCGGTTTGGAAATTTAGAAGCCTTTGTCATCATCGGACTAATTACTTTTTATTTGGTTCATAGCCGGCGTAATCGCCTGTTGATTGTTGCTAATTTGGGAATTGTGTTCGGATGTAATGTTCTATTAAAGATGGCTTTTTCCCGCCCGCGACCACTCGATATTGCGCTTATCAAAGAAAGTGGTTTTAGCTTTCCAAGTGGGCATGCGATGGTCTCAGTTGCCTTTTATGGGTTTCTGATTTATTTGATTTTTCAATCACAACAACCAAAGTGGCGTAAAATAGGGGCAAGTATTGTGCTAGGTTGTATCATAATTGGCGTTGGAATTAGTAGAATATATTTAGGAGTTCATTATGCGAGTGATGTGATTGCTGGCGCTAGTTTATCACTTGCTTATGTGATTCTTCTTACCACGTTTGCTAGAAAATACGATAATAAGAAGGGGAAACAGGATGTTAGGTAAAAAGAAATTTCAAAAAGAACAGAAACGTTTACGGAATAGTTTTAAACATGCGTTTGAAGGGATTGGTGCTTGTTTTCAAAGTGAGCAAAATATGAAGATTCATGTTGCCATTTTATGTTTGGTTGTCCTAGGAGGGGTATTCTTTCAGATTACGACTAACGAATGGCTGATCTGCATGATTCTCTTTGGCCTCGTACTTTCAGCCGAGCTGATGAATACAGCGATTGAAACGACGATTGATTTGTGTATGCCCAATATTCATCCGAAAGCCAAGCTTGCGAAAGATACTGCGGCCGGGGCAGTCCTTGTTCTAGCAATGATATCAGCGATGATTGGTTTCCTTATTTTCATACCCAAACTAATCGACCAACTAGAAACGTTATTTTAAGAAATATAAAAATGTATTTCTTTTTTCTTGATCTTTTTCGTCATATCGCATATAATGAATATATGAACAATTATTCATATGATAGGAGGAATCTATGGAGAAAAAGGAATTAAATCTGATGATTCAGGGATTACATACGAAACAGATGTTAAATGATTTAGCGCTCTTTTTTAAAGTATTTGGAGACGAAACACGGTTACGAATGATCGATGTACTAGCTCATCAACCGATGTGTGTTGGTGATATTGCCACCATCTTAGAGATGACACCATCGTCGATTTCCCATCAACTTAGTATGCTGCGTGCAATGAATTTGGTTCAGGCAACCAAAGAGGGGAAAACAGTATTTTATCAATTAAGTGATGCGCATATCGTTGATATCTTTGAAAAAGGATTGGAACATATTAGTGAGAAGGTGACTGATGAAACAATATAAATTTAAAATGCATGGTCTAGATTGTGCCAATTGTGCGAATACTCTTGAAAATAAGTTGTCGCACAAGAAGGAATTTAAAAGTGTCAAAGTCTCATTTGCCACCGCAACCTTAACGGTCGAAACGGATCTTGATCCAAAACTAGTAAAGCAGAAGTTAGAACTTGAGATTCATAAAGTAGAGCCAGAGGTGACACTCCATGAAAAGCCAAAGATAACGATCATGATGATGCGAATTTTGTTAGCTTCATTGTTCTTTTTAGGAGGAATTGTATGGAATCATTCTTTGCTTTTGCTAGGAATTAGTTATCTTGTGATTGGTTATGATATCTTGTGGAAGTCTTTAAAAAATATAATCAAGGGACACGTATTTGATGAATTTTTTCTAATGTCAATTGCGACCATTGGTGCTTTTGCAATCGGGGAATATCCGGAAGGAGTAGCTGTAATGTTATTCTTTCAGATTGGCGAATATGTTCAAAAGCAGGCGGTTAACCGCTCACGACAATCCATTACTGAGCTTGTCGATATGAAAAGCAGTTATGCGAATTTAGTGGTTCAACATATCACCAAGAAAGTTGATCCTGATGTGTTAAAGGTGGGGGATCAAATTATTTGTAAGCCTGGGGAAAAGATCCCGGCTGATGGCATAATTATCGATGGAAAATCGACGATTGATTCATCGATGCTGACAGGGGAGTCTGTTTTAAGAGCGGTAACCATTCAAGATCGTGTTTTAAGTGGTTGTGTCAATGTCTCAGGTTTATTGCGAATTGAGGTAGAAAAAACAGCTGCAGATAGTATGGCCAGTACTATTTTGAATCTCATTGAACATGCGACCGAAAAAAAAGCGCATACAGAACGCTTTATTACACGGTTTGCGAAACTATATACACCAGTTGTGGTATTCTTGGCCGTAATGATTTGTCTCATTCCTACTTTATTTGGAGCGTCTTTTTCAGAATATTTTTATAAGGCATTGGTGTTTCTGGTAATTTCCTGCCCCTGTGCACTGGTAATCAGTATTCCCTTAGGCTTTTTTTCTGGAATTGGAGCTGCATCACGCGCAGGAATTCTTATGAAGGGTAGCGATGCTTTAGAGATGCTTCCACAAATTGATACGATTGTCTTCGATAAAACGGGAACCCTTACGTGTGGTAAATTTGCCGTCACAGCGGTTGCGGTAGCAGAACACGGTGAGGTGTCGATAGAGGCCTTGGTAGAGATGGCAGCCCAGGTTGAATCTGGTTCTACCCATCCGATCGCCGCATCAATTTTAGACTATTATGGAGGCGAAATTGATCATGACAATATTCATCATTATCAGGAATATAGTGGGAAAGGAGTCGCTGCCGAGGTCGGAGTGGACTATATCATGGTTGGAAACCAGAAATGGATGAAGGAAAAACAGATTCTCGTTCCGGATGCTAAACATGCAGGAACCATTGTCTATGTTGCTCGTAATGATCAATATATCGGATATTTGGCCATTGCCGATCAAATTAAGCCCGGAGTAAAGGAAATGATTAGTACGTTAAAAGAATGGGGACTACAACATTTGGTTGTCGTATCTGGGGACCATGTGAAACAAGTCGAACAGGTCTGTCATCAAATTGGGATTACCAAGTACCATGCCTCCGTCCTACCAGATCAAAAAGCGGCGATTGTCGAGAAGTTAATGGAACACCAAACCGTGATGTTTGTCGGCGATGGAATCAATGACGCTCTTGTTTTAACGACTGCTTCCTTAGGTGTTAGTATGGGAGGAATCGGAAGCGATGCAGCGATTGAAGCGAGTGATGTTGTCATTATGAATGATGATGTTACCAAATTGATATCGGCGATTCAAATTGCTACCCATACCAAACGAATTATATGGTTTAATATTTTATTTGCGCTTCTTGTTAAGGGAGTGATTCTATTATGTGGAGTACTTGGTTTTACGACCATTTGGCTTGCGGTATTTGCCGATGTTGGAGTAACCTTACTAACGATTCTAAATACGTTACGAATCCATAAGCGTGCATAACTTCGGTATCGTTTCATATTTTGTATTAAAGTAGCGAGGTGAACAATGTCTTATCAAAAAGAAATGAACGAAATAATTACGCTTGCTCAGGCGATTGTTGCCCAATTTGCGTCTCATCACGCGTTAACCATTGAATTACAGATATCTCGTATTCCGACGATATTAAAACAATTGCGTGGGCTGGCGATTAGGGAATGGTGGCCATTAATTAAACTAGAGAAAGATACGTTTTCATATAGAGAAATATGTGATATCGATCAACGAAAATTTCGAATTACGCTCTATCCTGATATCATTCGCTTTCATCTATCGCAGCAAACTGATCAGGATCTTCGAGCAGAAGTTGCTTTTCATGTTTACCATGAGTGCTACCACATTTTAGAAGATTGCAAGTATGCCCAAAATAGGGAAGAATTATCGCTTTTTTGTTATGAATATGCGATCACGGAAGTGATAAAAGACCAGGATCCTGATTATTATTTGACCCATCATCATCAGTTTCCAAGTGAGGTTCGGGCCAATCTTTATGCCACCAAACAAGTTCTTCTCTATTTAGAAGACCATGGTGTGGAGCAAATAAAGGGGCTGTATCAAGCACGAAAAACAAACTTGAAGCGTTATGACAAACCATTCTATGAAATAGAACTGATGGGAGCATTTCATAAAATAATAAAGCATGATCCGATTTTGAAACCAATCTTTCTAATCATGTACAATCCCGATGGGTCCTTAAAAAATATAACAGAATTATTTCGGGATATCGACATCGATCCTAATTCACCAGCGATATGGTATCAGAATAAATTGGTCGCTCCAAATTTGTTTGATCGAATGTTACAGTATGTCACGATCAATGATTCTATGTATTTCTCACGGATGGATCAACGATCAAAAAGAGAAAAAGACGTGATTTTGGCTTCTGTTGCAAGACTTATCACTGAGTTTGATGAAATGATTCAGCAAGGCTTTAGGCCGCAATCACAATTTCTTTATGATGCATTTACTTTGATTCAGCACTATTTATCGAACGATCAAAAACAGCTAAGGAAATGTTTATCAAACTATGATAAGACTTAGTACTGGCTTAAACTACTGGTAGTACTTTTATTATCGTGACGATCCCAATAATTCTATATAATTTTTTATTAACATTTGTGAAGTGATTCTCTTATCAATAAAAGCAAAGTAGGTGATACAATGAAACAATTAATCGCCCCCATTTTACCAACGGTATTGGCACCGGGAGATTGGGATCAATTTACAGACTATGATGTACTTGAAGATTGTCATTTTCAAAATCAGACAATCTTAGGAAGTTTTCATGACATTGAATTAAAACATTGCCAGCTTACCAACTGTGATTTTAGTCAAGCGGATATTCATGGAATGAACTGTATTCATGTCATCTTTGATCACTGTGATCTATCTAATTTTGATTTTAATAATGTTACCATGCATCATGTTATCTTTCGCAACTGTAAATTGATGGGAATGGATTGCTCGATGTCATCGATGAAACATGTCCAAATCTTATCTTGTCTTGGTCGATTTGCCAATTTTAGTTTTGCTACCATCGATTATTTTCTTATTCAAGAAAGTGATTTTACAGAAAGCGTTTGGAATGAAGTAACATGGAAGCATCGAAACCTGTCTGATAGTAACTTTCAACAAGCCGAGTTTTTAAACACTTCATTACGGGAACTTGATGTAACTTCTTGTGAGATTGCGGGAATTCGCGTAACCACCGATTCCCTAGTTGGAGTGCAAGTAAGTGCGCTACAAGCCGTTTCCTTAATGGAACTATTTGGCATCATTGTAAAAGAATGAATCTTAGGGTTCGATCTTTTTTTATGAGCAAATATCCAGAATTATGATATAATATGATAGAGGTGATATCGTGAGAGTCGTGATTAGTGCTGGTGGTACAGGTGGACATATTTATCCAGCGTTAGCTATTATTAATAAAATCAAAGAACACGAGCCAGAGAGTACGTTTTTATATATTGGTACCCATAATCGTATGGAAAAAGAGATTGTACCAAAAGAGGGGATTCCCTTTGAGGCAATTGAAATCTATGGAATTTATCGAAAAAAGATTTATAAAAATATCAAAACTCTGATCTGTTATGTGAAAAGTGGCCGAACATGTAAACGGTTATTAAAGGAGTTTCAACCGGATATCGTAATTGGCGTAGGGGGCTATGTAACCGCGCCAGTGATCAAGGCGGCCCATAAGCTTGGGATTAAGACATTCATTCATGAACAAAACAGTGTTCCTGGTGCTTCCAATGTTTATCTTAGTAAAATCGTCGATCGGATTGGAGTGTCATTACAATCATCGATGAAAGAATTTCCGAAGGAAAAATGTGTTTTTACAGGAAATCCTTGTGGAGAGGGTGCGAAAAATGCACCAGCCATTGATAAAAAAGAACTTCATTTGGATCCCAAAAAGAAATTGGTTCTCTTTGTAATGGGATCACTAGGATCCCAAAAGATGAATGATATTTTAAGTAAGACGATGTCTTTATTTAAAAACAAGCCCTATGAAGTTTTATACGTAACGGGAAAGAGTTATTACGAAGAAGTAAAGAAGCAAACATTTCCAAGTAATGTCAAAGTCGTTCCTTATGTTGAAAATTTACCACGGGTTATGAAACAAACTGATGTCATGGTAACCCGGGCTGGGGCTAGTACGTTAAGTGAAATTATTGCTTTAGAATTACCCGCTATTTTGATTCCAAGCCCATATGTAACCAACAATCATCAATATAAGAATGCGATGGATCTTGTTGGCGCGAATGCGGCCGTAATGGTACAAGAGAAAGATTTACATGGTGATATCTTGGTCCGTAAGATTGACGGATTGCTAAAAAATGAGCAACAAATTCGCTCGATTCGAACCAATTTACGAGGACTTGGCAAAAAAGATAGTGCGGAAGTAATTTATCGTGAAATCAAAAAATTAATTAGTAAGGGGTAGTACATGAAAGAATTAGAAACAGTCTTAACATCCCCCATTGTTAAGGACATCATGATGCGGGACTATACGACTTATAAAACTGGTGGCAGTGTGTTAGGAATGGTGACGCCCAAAAATATTGATGAACTAATCTCTATTTTGGAGTATGCGAAAAGGCATAAACTTCGTTATAAAGTACTAGGAAGTGGATCCAATGTAATTTTTAACGATGCTGGTTATCAAGGAATCATTATTAAGATGGATGAATTTAATCAGTTAGAAATCTTTGGTCGAGAGATGATCGTTGGGGCTGGTTATTCCCTCATGCGACTTGCGATGAAAGCTTGTTTAAGTGGGTTAGCTGGTTTAGAGTTTGCAGCCGGGATTCCGGGAACCGTTGGTGGGGCAGTATTTATGAATGCTGGGGCCTACCTTAGTGATATGGGATATATCGTCAAAAGTGTGAAAGTACTAACACCAGATTATGAAGTAATTGAGCTTTCTAATGCGGAGATGGATTTTCACTATCGCACGAGTTTTTTACAGAACCATCCTGATTATATCTGCCTAGAAGCTCATCTTGTGTTACAATATGGGACGAAAGAAGCAATTATGGAAGTGATCCAAGACCGAAAACGTCGCCGTTTAGCATCACAACCACTCGAGTATCCGAGCGCCGGCAGTGTTTTTAGAAATCCGCCGGGGGATTCTGCCGGACGAATTATCGAGAGTCTTGGATTAAAAGAAAAACGGGTTGGTGGGGCGATGGTGAGTCCTAAACACGCTAACTTTATTGTCAATGTTGACCATGCTACCGGTGAGGATGTCAAACAATTGATTTGTGAAGTACAAAAGATTGTCAAAGAAAAAACTGGAATAGAATTAAAAATCGAACAAGAATTTGTAGAATAGGTGATACTGTGGTCAAAAAGAAAAAAAGGGTACCAGCAAAACAACAAAAAACAAAACGCCGAAACCGCCAAAAGGCGGGTGCTAAGCCAAAAGCAAAAAAGCGACTTAAGCTTCGTTATGATCGTATCTTATTGGTGCTTTTGGGCTTAGGGGTATGTGTGTATCTTTTTGTAACCTTTGTAAAATTAAATATTCGAAACATCTATATCCAAGGGAATTCCTATTTAAGTGATCAAGATGTGATTGAAAAAGCTGGGATTGCCCATTATCCTTCTACGTTTCAAGCTTTGTGTATCCCAGTAAAACAAAAGCTAGAACGTGATATGATGATTCAAAAGGCAACGGTAACCAAAAAAGGGTTGTTTGAAATTCATATTAACATTATCGAGAATTCGCCGCTTTTTTATAATAAACCAGCGAAGCATACGGTTTTAAAGGATCAACAAACTACTACAAAACAATACCAAGTACCAATATTGATGAACTATGTTCCAGATAAGATCTATCAACGCTTTACCCAAAAGATGAGTGAGGTTGATCTTGAAATCTTACGTCGGATTTCGGAGATTGAATATAAACCGAATGATGTTGATAAAAATCGCTTTCTCTTAGTGATGCAGGATGGAAATTATGTTTATTTGACATTAGATCGTTTTCGTAATATTAATAATTATGTTGAGATCATTCGCAAGTTTGAACATAAAAAAGGAATCCTTTATTTGGATTCTGGGGAATATTTTAAAGTGTTTGAGGGCTAAGCTCTCTTTTTTTTTTTTAGAGGGTTGCTCCCATATGAAAAAAGTGATATACTAGGCCAACTAGAAAAGAGGGATTGCTATGACGGAAGCAGAACGTTTTTATCAGAATTGTGTTCAAGAGATTAATGATTTAGAAACCAACTTTTTAGCACAACCACCATTTTTAAGTCCTACTTATTACCAAAATAAGGTTGCTAGTGATGATGCTATAGCAACTTGTCAAAAACTTGAACAGGTGCATTCACTTTTATTGTTAATCGATATGATTCGACTAGGTCTTAACAAAGAAACGGTTGATACCTTATCCTCTTATATGAACTATGGTGCATTTATGAAAGCGGAACAACGGCGTTATCAGCGCTACTTACCGCAATCAAAAGATGAATCGAACCAAGCTTTGCCATGGTTTCATATTATTCGGAGTGACCACGAGATAAAATGGCATTTCCAGAGTTATATCAATCAACTACGTAATTACTTTGAACATGGAAATTATCACCCTTATTATGGAATAGATCATAGTATCGCTTCCGTAGCCCTTGGAACAGAGCAGGATCCCCTCGAAGCTGAATTGGAACTTCCCTTCTTTAAGGCCTTTAATCGCGAATTATATGGCAATGGTATGATTGGAATGTCGTTTCATCATACATATTTTCAAGCGGGTAGTTTAAAGCGACTTACCTCTTTACACGATC
The DNA here is from genome assembly GCA_910578855.1 of uncultured Bacilli bacterium. GTDB lineage: Bacteria > Bacillota_I > Bacilli_A > RF39 > UBA660 > MGBC107952. The sequence goes on along the minus strand of CAJTRV010000033.1, from coordinate 1,197 downwards.
TTAATAAGTTGTTAGTAGAACTTAGGGTTGTTACTACTAAGATTTCTCCATTGAAATCATCTAAATCGGTGAAATATCCCCAAAAATATCATAGGATATTTAAACAATTGCAAGCCTTACGCGGTGTTACAAATGGAGCTTTATTTACAATGTTAATCAACGCCATTGCCAAAAAAGAACCCCAGTTTCACTGGACTTTAAATCAAATTCATCCTGATCAAATTGCTTATTTAGAAGCTTGTATCCTTTGTCACATTCCCGATTTATTTTCCTCGTCATCTCCACATCACCAGTACCAGCGAATATTTCAGATATTGGAACTCTTAATTGCGCCAAAGCAGAATTTAAATGCAGGTCTTACTTACCTAGAAACCTTGGAAGAGAGTTTGCTACCTAAGTTAAGTCAGGTTACCGAATATCAAATGGCAAATACTGATCAATATTTGCTTCAGAATTCTCAAAATCAAAGTGAATTGATGATGGCGATCGCTTTATTAAAATTAGGGATTATGTGTTATCGCTTCCAAAATAGGGACGTTGATAATTTGCCATTATCACGGCTAGATTTCACCTTATTTACAGTTGACCAGGAGAGATATCATCGTTTGCCACCTGTTCAAAAATTCAGTAAAATTCGCAATGCCTTAGCCCATGGTAATATTGATGTTTGTTATGATCCTGAAAATCGGGAAATGAATTATCGCTTGTGGGATTATATGGATCCTGTAACCAAGGAACTTGTTGTTATGCGAATTTCACCCGCCCAACTTCAACAATTTTATGAACAAACATTTAAAAAGAACTATGGCGGGAATCAAAAAATGAGAAGATAACTCATTTTTTTTGATTTTGTGAATTGTCTCTTGAAGAGGAAGAGGTAATATGTTAGAATAAAAGTGGAAGATATAAATAGGTGTGATATGAAAATAAAAGAGGATAAGAAAAAGATATTGATACTTTTGTGTGGTATCTTCATCATTTGTGGAACTGCCTTAGGTTATGCGGCCCTTTCTTCCACACTTAAAATTAGTGGAATGGGAACGATTTCAACGAGTTGGGATATTTTGTTTACGAGGATCGAAGAGAAGAGTAGTCGGGGAGTTAGTAGTAATCAAAGTGAGATTACCGATAAATTAACGGCGACCTTTGATGTAAATATCGATGCTCCTGGTAATTTTATTGAGTACAATGTTACAC